>NZ_JBHWJY010000010.1:0-143952 GCF_042731135.1 Streptomyces sp. NPDC059874 | reverse complement strand
TTTGACCCCCCCATACGCCGGGCGCCGGCCCAGCCGCCCGTCCCCCCGGCGCCCTTAAACCCCCCCGGGGCCGGGCCCCCCCGCGCGGCGGCCGTCCGCCGGACCCCTCATCCCGAGCGGAGCCCGCGACGATGACGCGCATTCGAATCGTTTTCACGACCGTACTGGCCGCACTCGGCCTCATGTTCCTGACGCCCGTCGCGGCCCACGCCCACGGGGACACCCTGAAGGTGGTGGTGACCGGGCAGCGGGAGGGCCGGGTCACCGCCGACATCACCTGGGAGAACGACGGGGACGCCGTCGAGGAGAACGTCGCCGCCACCGTGAACGCGACGAACCCGGACGGCTCGCGCACGCTCGGTCCCTGGCGGCTGGTCCGCGACACCGGCACCTCGAAGGCCGCGTGGACCACGACCGAGGCGCTCCCGCCCGGTTCCTGGAAGGTCACCGTGGACGTGGGCTTCCCGGCCCTCGGGCACGGGGAACTCGACGTCGCCGTACCGGTAGTGGACCCGGCGCCGGTCACGGGCACCGCTGCTCCCTCGACTCCGTCCTCGGTGCCTTCCTCCGCCCCGGCCACCTCGGCCGCTCCGGCGACCGCACCCGTCCCGACGCCGGAGCCTGCTGCCGACACCGCCGACTCCGGCCTGTGGTGGACGACGGCCGGCGTGGCGGTGCTCGCCCTCGCGGGGGCGGCCACCGGAATCCTGATCCGCCGCAGGCGCAGGCTCCGGCTCAGGTGACGTCGGGGTACAGGCCCAGGTATCGGTACGCACCCGATTCGACGCGGTAGAGGTGGGACACACGCGTTCCGATCAGGGCGTGGGTGTCGCCGTCGAAGGCCAGCGGCTTGGCCAGGCCCTGGTACGTAGCGCGGAAGATCCTGCGGGCCAGGCCGGCCCGGTCGCGGGCTTCCTCCCCCAGCCCGTTCAGGGCCTCGGCCAGCAGGCCCACGCCGTCGTACGCCTCCATGGCCCAGCGGGCGGGCGGTTCCCGGTACGCGGCCCGGTGCGCGGTCACGAACCCGGCGGCCGCCGGCACGGCCGCGGGGTCGCCGAAGAAGGCACCGAACACCCAGCCCTCGGCCGCCCGGTCGGCCGCCGTGAGGAACTCCGGCTCCATGACGGGCTGGGCCCCGACCCGGGGACCCCGGAACCCGGCATCGGTCAGGGCGCGGGCCAGCCGGGCCGCGCGCTGCGGCGACGTGCCCGCGTAGACCACGGCCTCCGCCCCGGCCTCGGTGAGCGCGCGCACGGCGCCCGCGAAGTCGGAGCCGCCCTCGGGAATCCTGTGGACGCTCACCGAACCCCTGGCCGGGGGACTCTCCTGCAGGCTGCGGGAGAACCGCCAGGCCGGATCCCCTTCGGCCGGATCCTCCACGACCGCCGTGCGGCGCGAGGGGTGTACGACGGTCAGGTAGTGGATCACCGGGTTGACCGGCCCGTCGTCCGTGGGGCGGGTGGAGCACAGCGTCCGCCATTGGACGTGCGCGCTCTCCGCTCCGGTCGCCGATACCAGGAGTTGTGTGAGACCGGCCGTGCTGCAGGCGGCGGCCAGGTCGGGTACGGCCGCATCCCAGGTGGGGCCGGTGAGCGCGAGCACGGCGGGGTCGGCGGCCAGTTCCTTGGCCACCTGCGCGGCGCGCGCCCGGTCGCCCCCGTCGTCGGCGACCCGCAGGGCCAGTCGGAACGCCGCGTCCGTACGGGCGTTGTGCCGGTCGACGGCCAGCCGCATGCCGCGCTCGTGTGCCAGGCCGGTGGCCTTGCCGGGGCCGGTCAGATCGGCCTGGAGCCCCAGCGTGAGCACGGGCAGGTTCCGGTCGGGTCCCGCCTGGGGCGGGGAGCTGCCGGCGGGCTTGCGCGTACTGAACCAGGCGACCGGTGCGCCGACGGCGACGAGGGCTCCGCCGGCCGCGAGGAGCCGCCGGCGGGTGAGGTTCCCCCGGGCAGCCTCCGCGATGTCGATCCCGGTGGGCTCGGGGGCGGGCAGGTCCAGGGCCCGGGTGGAGCGGTCCGCGATGAGCCGGAGCAGCGGGGCCGGCAGCCAGTCCGCCGCGTCCGCCGGACGGTGCCCGACGAGGAGGGCGGTGAGTTGCGCGAGCGTCGGCCGGGATTCCGGGCCCTTCGCCAGGCATGCGCTGACGGCCTCCAGCAACTCTCCCGGCAAGTCGCCCAGTTCGGGATCGTCGTGGACGGTGCGGAAGACCACCCCGGCCGCGTGCCCGCCGCCGAAGGGATTGCGCGCGGTTCCGGCGTACGCGAGGACGCAGCCGAGGGAGAAGACGTCGCAGGCCGGGCCCGCCACGGGGCCGCCCGCGCGGGCCAGTTCGGGTGCCAGGTAGCCGGGGGTGCCGACGACCGCGTCCGCCGCCGTCAGAGTGGTCGCACCGGCCGCGCGCGCGATCCCGAAGTCGATGAGGCGGGGGCCGTCGGGGGCGAGCAGGACGTTTCCCGGTTTGACGTCGCGGTGGACCAGGCCGGCCGCGTGCACTTCTTCCAGGGCCTCGGCGAGCCGCGCGCCGAGGATCCGTACGCTCCGGGCGGGCAGCGGACCGTACCCGCACACCGCCTCGGCCAGTGATGGGCCGGGAACGAACGGGGTGGCCAGCCAGGGCTCGCGGGCCTCCGGCTCGGCGGCGACCACCGGAACCACCCAGCGCCCGGTCAGCCCCGCGGCGGCCTCGGCCTCGCGGCGGAACCGGGCCCGGAAGGCGGGGTCCGCACCGTGGTCGGCGCGGATCACCTTGACGGCGACCAGGTTCCCGGCGGGTGACCGGGCGAGGTACACGGTGCCCATGCCGCCCGATCCGAGCCGGCCCAGCAGTCGGTTTCCGCCGATCGCGGACGGATCGGCCGGGAGGAGGGGACGCATCCGCCGCTACGCCGCCGGGGGTTCGGTGACCGGACCCACGTAGCGGATCCGGCCGCCCTCCACCCGGTGGACGTAGTAGGTGTTGCCCTTCACCTGCCGGTTCTGGTCGAAGACGTACTCCTTCGTCAGGCCGCGGAAGGAGCCCTGCCCGAGAGCGGACAACAGCTCGGCGCGGGCCGGGCGGGCGCCGCCCTGCGCCGCCGCCACGAGCCGGTCGATGACCAGAGCGGTCGCGTCGTAGGCTTCCGCCGTCCAGATTTCGGGCTCCGCGCCGTACGCCGCCCGGTGCGCGCGGGCCATGTCGGCGACCGCGGGGGCGTCGGGGCCGGTGTACGGGGTGAAGAACTGCCAGCCCTCGGCGGCCGGGCCGGCGGCGGCGAGGAACTCGGGGCCCGCGTTGGTGTAGTCGGCGATCCGGGGTCCCTTGAAACCGGCGGCGTCGAGCAGCCGGGCGACCTTGGCGGCGCCCGCCGCGCTGCCGGAGTAGAAGAGGCAGTCGATCCCGTGGGCGAGCAGGTCCGTGACGACCGGGGACAGGTCCGCGGTGCCGCGCGGGACCACCCGTGCGTAGGAGGTGGCCTGTGGGGAGACGAGGTCGAGGGTGCGGTTCACCTGGAGGACCGCCTGCCAGCCGTCCACGTCGCCGTCCCGGTCGAAGAGGGCGCCGAGGCGGCGCAGGCCCAGCTTCCCGGCCAACTGGAGGTTGACTGCTTGTCCTTGACCCAGGGAGACGGCGCTGGTCTGGAAGAAGCTGCGCCGGTCGGTGATGCCGAAGGCGGTGGCCAGGGCCGAGACGGTGAGCAGGGGCAGCGAGGCCTCACCGTACAGCTCCAGGCAGGGGGTGACGGCGGCGTTGCCGGTCGGGCCGATCACGGCCAGCACGTCGCGGTTGGCGATGAGGCCGGTGGCGGCGGCCGCGGAGCCGTCGGCCCGGCCGGCATCGTCGGCGGTGGCGACGGTGAGCGTGAAGGGCTTGTCCTTACGGGAGTTGAAGGCGTCCACGGCCAGCCGTACGCCGCGTTCCTGGGCCTGCCCTGCGGCCTTCTGCGGGCCGGAGAGGTCGGCCTGTACCCCGATCACCCACTGCCGTGACGCGGCAGCGGCCCCCTTCTTCTTCCGGTCGTCGTCCTGCAGGGCCAGCCAGGCGGCCAGGCCGCCGCCGGATGCGAGTACGGCGCCCGCGGCGGCGAAGCCGAGGAAGCGCCTGCGGGAGGGTACGGACCCGGCTCCGGGGGCGGGGGCGGCGTCCGGGTCGGCGACGGTCTCGTCGATGCCGGGCAGGGCGAGCAGGGTGGCGGCCCGCTCGGCGATGGTGGCGACGACCGGGTCGGGCAGCCAGGCGGTGCCCTCCTCCGGGGTGTCCTCGGTCAGCCTCTCGTCGAGCTCGGCGGCCGTGGGGCGGATGTCGGGGTGCTTGGCCAGGCAGGTCCGCAGCAGCTCGGCCAGTTCGGGGTCGGCGAGGACCTCCGGGCCGAACTCCGGCTCGTCGTGGACGGTGCGGTAGAGCACCGCTTCCACAGTGCCGGTGCCGTACGGCAGCCGGCCGGTGGCGGCGTAGGCGAGGAGGCAGCCGAGCGCGAAGACGTCACCGGCCGGTTCGGCGGGGCGGCCCTCGGCCTGCTCGGGCGGGATGAAGCCGGGGGTCCCGATCACCGCGTCGGTGACGGTGAAGGTGGCGTGTTCGCCGCCCCGGGCGATCCCGAAGTCGATGAGCCGGGGCCGGTCCATGCCGAGCAGCACGTTGCCCGGCTTGACGTCGCGGTGCACGAGGCCCTGGCGGTGCATCACTCCGAGGGCCTTGGCCATGGCCTTGCCGAGGATCCGTACGGCACGCAGCGGGAGCGGCCCGTGGGCCGCGACGGCCTCGGCGAGGGATGGCCCGGCGACGAAGGCGGTGGCCAGCCACGGTTCGTGCGCATCCGGGTCGGCGCCGATGATCCGGACGGCCCAGGGGCTGTCCACTTCGGCGGCGATCTGCGCCTCGCGGCGGAAGCGGGCCCGGTAGTCGGCCTCGTCGGCGTACTCGGCGCGGATCACCTTGACGGCGGCGAGCGCGCCGTCGTCGTTGCGTCCGAGGTAGACGACGCCCATGCCGCCGGCACCGAGCCGCCCGAGGAGGCGGTAGTCGGCGATCCGGGAGGGGTCCGAGGGGTGCAGCCGTTCCATCAGCCGGCCGCCTTTCCGAGCTCCTGCTCGGCATTCAGGAACATCCGGCCGGTGCCCTCCGCGACGAGAGTGTTCAGCGCCTCGACGGTGAAGCCCTCGGCGCCCTTGACCGCGACGGCGACGGTGACCGGCCCGAACTGCCCCTGGGACCAGATGTAGGGGTGTGGGCCGCCGCTCTCCGAGCTGACGTACTCGCCGGATTCGAGGAAGGCGTCCTCGGTCCATCTGTTCATCTGCTCCCCCTGGCTGAAGGGGGCTCCCCAGAGGTTCTTGAGCTCCTCGCCCGCCTTCAGCCGCTGATCGGGGCAGCGCAGGACTTCCTCCATCGCGTTCGCGGTTTCCCAGCCGGACTCCTGCCGGTTGCGGTGGACGGTGACGGTCGCGTTGATCTGCACGCGGCCGTGGCCCTCCTTGGCCGGGACGTGGAAGTAGCGGGTACTGGTGGCGAGTACGTCCTCGGGCAGGCGCGAGGTCCGCCAGACGCAGTCCTCGCCGAGGACGGGCCAGCGGGCCGGGTCGCTCTCGAACGGACTGCTGCGGACCACCTCGGGGCCCAGGACCTCCTGCCCGATGACGATGCGGGCGAGCAGGGCGCGGGCCTCGGCGCGCGTCTTGGGCTGCTTGGACTCGTCCAGCTCGAGGATCCGCTGGGCGGTGGACGTGCCGGACGGCGCGGGTTCGGACGCGGCGGGTGCGGACCCTGCGGGGGCGGACGTGCCCGTCGCGGACGGGGTGCGGTCGGCGCCGCCGCCCTTGCCGTCACCCCCGGCTGAACAGCCCGTCAGTACCAATAGGCCCGCTGCCACGCACCCGTAGGCGCGCAGCGCGGAGCTGCGTCCATATGTCATGTGACCCCCCACGGCAGCGATCGTACCCAGTCGTGGATCAGATGAACTGCCTTACGGAGAAGGGATCTTGAGGTGGAACAATGGGGTCCATGCGCATTCGAGCCGCACGTGACGTCGAACTGACCGCCCTCCAGGACATCGAGCGGGCCGCCGGGCTGTGTTTCCGGGACATCGGCATGCCGGAGATCGCCGACGACGAACCGCTCCCCCTCGGGGAACTCGCCCGCTACGTGGCGGCCGGCCTGGCCTGGGTCGCGGTCGACGGGACCGGGACCGGGGCCGACGCCGAGGCGGGGGCCGCGCCTCCGGTCGCGTACCTGATCGCCGACCGCGTGGACGGAGGCCTGCACGTCGAGCAGGTGTCCGTGCACCCGGACCGCGCGCGCCGCGGCATCGGTAGGGCCCTGCTGGACCGTCTCGCGGAGCGGGCCGTGCGCGAGGGGGCGCCTGCCCTGACCCTCACCACCTTCACCGAAGTCCCCTGGAACGCCCCGTACTACGAGCGCTGCGGGTTCCGGCCCCTGGACGACGGCGCGCTCACTCCGGGCCTGCGGGAGATCCGGGCGCGGGAGGCGGAGCACGGCCTCGACCGGTGGCCCAGGGTCTGCATGCGCCGCGTCCTGTAGCGAATCCGTAGCACTGCGCCCCTTCTGGCCTGCGGCGACAGGTCCGCATACTGACGCCGTGAGTGACAACGTCAAGTACCTGCCCCCGGCCGCGATACCCGAGGGGGGCGCCGCGAACTGGGCCGTCGACGACGCCCGGCAGTGGTGGGCGGCGCGGACGCCCGGCTTCTTCTCGCCCGCGGTCGGCGGTTGGGTCCTCGCCCCGCTCGTGCTCGCCGGGATGATCCTGATCGGCTGGAACGAACCGGAGGGCGACGGCCGGGGCACCGGTTGGGCCAACTACTGGTTCGTGGTCCTGCTGTTCTGCCTCCCCCTGTGGTTCCGGTTCCTGCCGGTAGCCGCGATGGTGGCCACCTCGGTGATCGCGGTGGCCGCCGGCATCGCCCTGAACGGTGCGGCCGAGGCCGGTGACACTGCGGGCCGGGTGGGTGCGTGCCTGGTCCTCGCGGGCTGTACGTACGCCTTCATGGGCGCACTGTGGCGCGTGGGCTCCCGTGGCAAGCAGCGCGAACTCGCCCTCGCCGCCGCCGGGAAGGCCCAGGCTCCGCTGCCGTTCACACTCCCCAGGGCCCACCTCCGGCGCGGCCTGCGGCTGATGCTCATCGGCGGCGGACTCTGCCTGGCCGCCGCCGCACTGCTCATCTGGGGCCTGGTCCAGGACCTCGGCGCCCGGCGCGGCGAGGCCCCGTACGACGCCGTCGGCCAGCAGATCCTCGCCATGTTGCTGCTCATCCCCGGCACTCCCCTGCTCGGCCGGGGCGTCACCGCCCGCCTGGCCGCCCGCAGGCTGCACTCCGGGCCGCAGCCCGTACTGCGCGTGGGAGTCCGGGCCCGCCACTCGAGCCACATGTGGCTGTACCCGGACGCCCGCACCACCGACGCGCCGGCGCTGATCGCCTTCCGGGACCGGATCGGGAACTCCGAGCACCGGACCAGGACCCTCCTGGGCGGACGCGAGGACCGGTTGCGGGTCAAGCACCACGACATCGACAAGGAGCGCGAGCCCTTCGAAGCACTGCTGTACGGCCTGCCGTTCGAGGGCGCCGAGATCGTCCTCGAATACGCCACGAACGTCGGCGGCAGCACCATCGACGCCGAGGTCATGGCGGTGCAGCTGGTTCCGGAGCGGCGATACAGGCCGGGATCGTGGACCGCGGGCAAGACCTCGCACCGGCTCCGGCTGCGCGAGGAGCAGGCCCGCCGCCGGGAGAGGGAGGCCGCGAGGAGCTCCGATTCGGGAGGCGGGGGCGGGGGCGGGGGCGGCTGCGGCTCGTCCAGCAGCTGCGGCAGCAGTTGTTCCAGCAGCTGTGGGGGCGGCTGCGGCGGAGGAGACTGAGCCGGGCTCGCGGCGGACCGGTTCGCCCGTCGCTCTCCCGCGTCGGCGGCCGGCACGTCACGGTGAGCCGGCGCACGGTCAGCGCACGGGCCTCGTCGCGACGATGACCGTGACGGCGACGGGCCGGTCCCAGGTGGTGGTCTCGATCCGGGAGAACGCCGACTTCGCGAGCCGGTCGGTCAGGTCTTCGAGGTCGTCCGGGGCGGCGATGAGGGCGAGGCCTCCCCGGGGCGCGAGAAGGGTGTCGAGGTCGGCCGGCAGCCGGTCCCGGTCCGTCCGGTGGAAGGCGTCGCCGATGACGCACAGGTCGATGCGCGGCAGGCAGAGTCGGGTGACGGCGGAGGCGTCGCCCTCCAGCCAGGAGATGTTCGAGCGGCCCCGCTCCTCGGCGAGGCGCGCCCCTTCGGCGAGTACGTCCGGTTCCGGATGGACGGCGTAGACGTGGTCGACCACCGCGGCCAGGGACAGCGCGAGCGCGCCGGGACCGTCCGGACGGGCGGAGCTCGCGCCCAGGTCCAGTACGGTCTGCGAACCGTCGAGCGCGAACCGGTCCGCGAGCAGCGCGGGAAGCTCCGCCTCGTACGGCGGCCGGTGGCGGGCGTCGGACGCGAAGGGCATGGACATGGGGTCCTCCTTGGCCGGGGTTGCGTCCGCCGATCGTGGATCAGAAGCGGGCGCGCGCGGCGGAGGTTAACACCTCATGTCCCCCGTATTGATTCCAGGTTACGACGCGGGATGGACGCCGCCGGCCGGCGGTATCGCGGCGGCACGGGGGCAGCGCGGCGCCCGGCCGCCGGTCGCAGGCGTCAGAGGTCCTCGGCCACGCCCGGGGTCAGGAGGCGCAAGCGGCCGGCGAGGTCGGGGGCGGCGAAGGCCTCCTCGATGCGGGCCGGGGCCTCGGTGAAGTGCTCCCAGGACTCGAAGTGCAGGGGGACCACGGTGCGGGCGCCGAGGGTGCGGGCGAGTTCGGCGCCCTCGGCGGCGCTGAGCGAGAAGGCCAGGTCCCCGGTGGTGGGGAAGTGCGCGTCGCCGAGGTGCAGGAAGGCCGTGTCGATGGCGAAGCGTTCGCCGATCTCGTCGAGCGCGTCGTGGCGGACGGTGTCGCCGGAGATGTAGAGCGTGCCACCGTCGTACTGGACCACGAAACCGGTGACGGTTCCGGTCACCGCCTCGGTGCCGGCCGGTCCGTGGCGGGCCGGGGTGGCCGTGACGTGCACGGTGGTGCCGCCGACGGTGACCTTGCGGGTCTCCCAGGGCTCCAGGCCCTCCACGTCGCTGCCCAGTCGGCCGGCCGCTTCGGGCGTGGTGAGTACGAGTCCGGCGCCGGCCAGGACCTCGCGGCCCGAGACGTCGAGGTTGTCGGCGTGCTGGTCGTGGGAGAGCAGTACGAGGTCGACGGGCGGGAGGTCGGCGGCCGCGAGGGCGGCTCCGGCGGTCCGGCGCAGCGGTCGCGCGGCCGGGTACTCGGCCGCGGCCTGGTCGAGGGCCGGGTCGGTGAGGACGGTCAGCTCTCCGATGCGCAGCAGGACGGTGGCGGTGCCGAGGTGGGTCACGGTGGTCGGTGAGGACATGGTCGACGCTCCTGGGCGAGTGAGGCGATCTCGACGAACTCCAAACTAAACAGCTTGGTTCAGAGTGTCAACTAAACGGTTCAGTCTTCATGGTGAACCGTTTGGTGTACCCTCCGTACCCTCCGTACCCTCCGTTCGACGCGGCGCCTCTACCAAACCGTTCAGTTCATATACTGAGACCCCCCACGATCCGAAGGACCCCCATGGACGCCGACACCACGAACGCCACGGACGAATACGGCATCCCGATCATCCCGGACCCCTCCGACAACGCCCAGCGCAAGCGTCAGGCGATCATCGACGCGGCCGTCGCGGAGTTCCTCGCCGAGGGGTACTCGGCCGCCTCGATGGATACGATCACCGCCCGGTCCGGCGTCTCCAAGGCGACGATCTACAAGCACTTCGGCAACAAGGAGCGGCTCTTCCTCGCCGTCATCGGCGGCATACTGCCCAAGACGTACGCCGGCCTGGAGCCCTGCAACTCCACCCTGGCGCAGGCCCCCGACCTGCGGGCCGCGCTGATCGGGCTGGCCGGCGACTTCGCGACCGTGCTGTTGCGCCCCGACATCATGTCCCTGCGCAGGCTGGTCATCGGCGAGATCGACCGCTTCCCGCAGCTCGGCCAGCTCTGGTACCGCGTCACGTACGACATGAACAACGGCCCGCTGACCGAGGCCATCACCGAACTGGGCAGGCTCGGCAGGCTCGACGTCCCCGATCCCGAGCTCGCCGCGCAGCAGCTCATCGCCGCCACGGTCGGCGTCCTCCAGCTGGTGCGCACCTTCGCCCCCGACTCCGAGATCGACCGCGCGGAGCTCACCCGCGTGGTCACCTCGGGCGTCGACCTCTTCCTGGCGCGCTACGCCGTCCCGCCCACCTCGTAGGCGTCCTCCATCGGCAGGAGCTGCGGGCGTTTGGCCGTCCGACCGTCGCCGGAGGAGCGGCCGCGCAGCCGGCGGCCGAGCCAGGGGCCGAGGAAGCCGGCCAACCAGCGCGCTTCGGCCACCGCCGTCCGCAGGCCCGTCGCGGGCGGGAGGGGCGGCAGCGGGTCGGCCCAGGTGCCGTCGCTGCCGGGCAGCCGGAGGGCGTGGGCGAGGGCGGCGGCGATCCGTTCGTGGCCGAGGGAGCTGGCGTGGAGCCGGTCCACGGCCCACATCCGCGGGTCGGTCGCCACGGCCTCGCGGCCGGTTTCGGCGACGGTGACCCCGTGCCGGGCGGCCGCCGCGCGGATGCGGTCGTTGAGGTCGAACACGCGTGGGCGAAGGGGCCGGGCGAGCGGCGCGATCTTCCCGATGTCGGGGAAGGTCACGGTCACCACATGGGCACCGGCGGCCGTGAGCGCGGCGAACATGTCCTCCATGTGCCCGACCGTCTCCGCGGCGTCGAACGAGGGCCGGAGCAGGTCGTTGACCCCGGAGACCACGCTGGCCAGGTCGGGGCGCATCGCCAACGCCGGCGCCAACTGCTCGGCGCGGACCTGGGCGGCGACGCGTCCGCGCACGGCCAGGTTGGCGTACCGGAGCCGCGGTTCGGCGGCAGCGAGGTGCTCGGCGAGCCGGTCGGCGAAGCCCCGGTGGCCGACGGTGTCGTCCCCGTCCCCGAGCCCTTCGGTCTGGCTGTCGCCGAGGGCGACGTAGCGCAGGTACTCACCGTTCGCCACGGGTTCTCCGCCTTTCCTGCAGGACGGCCATGGCGCGCAGGCACCAGTCCCGGTGGCCCTGTTCGAAGGCCACGCCCCGCAGGGCCGTCAGGTACCCGCCGACTCCCTCGCCCCGGAGCAGGAACTCCTCCTCGTCCGCGTCGCCGCGGATCTGGGCCAGCAGTTCATCGAGGTCCTCGATCCTGGCCTCGGCTTCGGCCGCACGCTCTTCGAGCTGTTTGATGACGGATTCCGTGTCGATTCCGTCGGCGGCCTGGACCATGACGAGGAGGTCGTCGCGGATGACCGTGGGCTTCAAGCGGGCCTCGGTGAACGCCTCCAGCTCGGCCCGACCCGCGTCGGTGACGTGGAACACGCGCTTGTTGGGCCGGGTCTCCTGGATCACCTCGCGCCCTGCCACGAGACCTTGCGTCTCCAGTTTGGCCAGCTCCGCGTAGAGCTGCTGGGGCGAGGCGTGCCAGAAGTTCGCGACGCCGAGGTCGAACACCTTCGTCAACTGGTAGCCGCTGTACTCACCCTCCAGCAGCGCCGCCAGCACGGCATGTCTCAAGGCCATGGAAGCAGTCCCCCTTCCCTTTTCGCGTCGTTCTCTGCATCCTACTCAAGAACATGATTAGTCAGAATCTTGAGTATGCAGATTCTTGAGCATCAAGGAGGGGTCATGGAGACTGCCGCACGCTTCCGCACCGCCGTGGAGAAGCGCGATCTGACCGTGCTGGACGAACTGTTCACCGACGACATCCGGCTGTACAGCCCGGTGAAGTTCAAGCCCTTCGAGGGCAAGCCCCTGGTCCTGGGCCTCTTCGGCGTGCTGCTGCGCACCTTCGAGGACATCCGGTACGTGGGCCACTTCGAGGGATCCGCGGAGACCAGCGGGGACGGGGCCGAGGCCCCGTCGGTGATCCTGCCCTTCCGGGCCACCGTGCGGGGCAAGGAGGTGCACGGGATCGACCTGTTGCAGTTCGACGAGGAGGGCCGCGTCAAGGAGTTCACGGTGATGGTGCGCCCGCAGTCCGCGGTGCGGGTCCTGGGTGAGGCCGTCCTGGCCGGCCTGATCGCCGACGGGCTCGTCCCCGATCCGGCCGCCTCCTAGGGCGTGTGTCCAGTGGACGGACATCGGCCACTTGGACGGAATGGTGACCTACACTTGCCGAGTCCGTAACGGTCCCACTGAGCAGGGATTTCGGGGATTCCGCCGGGGCAGAACCGAACCGTCGACCAAACGATTCGAGCCATGCGAAGGCACACGGGGGCCACCATGCACACCGCCCGCACCAATTGGAAGCGCTACGCACTAGGGGCCGCGGCCGTCGCCGCGCTCCTCTCGTCCACGGCCTGTGAGTCCGGGGGCACGAACGACGGCAAGAACGCCACCGCCTCCGGCGCTCCGAGCGTGACCGGCACTCCCGGCCCGTCGCAGAGCCCGGGTGGCGGCGGCTCGGCCACTCCCGGCGGTGGCGGTCAGACCACCGTCGCGGCCTGCAACGACAACGACCTCTCGATCACGACGTCGGCGTGGCGACAGGACTCCGGCCAACACTTCCTCATCACGGCCACCAACTTCACCGACAAGCCCTGCACCTTGTACCACTACCCGTACGTCCGCTTCGGCGTCGACATGGAGGATCCGATCGGGCCGATGGAGTCCAAGCCGAAGGCCATCGCCACGATCGGGCCGAAGGAGAAGGCGTACGCGGGCGTGTTCGTCTTCCGAGCGGGCCAGCAGACGAAGACCGTCACGTCGTTCGCCCTCGGCTACCAGGACCGCGCTCTCAACAGCAACCGGGACGTGGGGTCGTTCGACATCAGGTTGGCGGACGAGATCGGTTCCCTCACCGTCGGGCCCACGCCCAAGGTCACGTACTGGAACACCGATCTCGGCGCCGTCGAGGACTTCCTGTTCAGGTCGGGCAACAACTAAGCGCTCACAGGGCGCGGCCGAACTCCAGCCTGTCGGCGAAGTTCTCGTAGCCGGCCCTCGTGAACGCCTTCGCCATGGCCGTGTTGGCCGCGTCGCAGTCCCCGCGGATCTCGGCGGCGCCGTTCGCCGCCAGGATCCGCGTACCGCGGACCACGGCGGACGCGGCGTAGCCCTTGCCGCGGTGGGCGGGCGCGACGCCGACGAAGCCGATCACGTGCACGCTCGGGTTCCGCGCCGGCAGGCTGATCACCGCGGGGGTGCCGTCCGCGTCGTAGCCGATCTCCCACCATCCCGGCTCGTGCGCCAGTTCCGCCGTTTCCTCGAAGAGCCGCTCGGCCGCTTCGCGCGCCCCGTGGGTCCGGACGTCGTCGGCCAGTCGGGCGTCCGAGGTCTCGGCGAGCAGCTCCTCCAAGAGGTCGACGAACGGCCCGGGGCCGAGGTCGGCGAGGGAGCGGAACGTCAGCCGGGGATCGTCGGCCGGCAGCTCGTCGGGAACCCGCAGGCCGAACCTGCGCCCGTCGCGGATCACGCGGAATCCGGAGCCGCGCAGCAGTTCGCCCCGGCGCTCCGGATCGCGCTGGAACTGCGGCGCCTGCGCGGGCGAGTCGACGACGTGCTCCAGCTCCTCCGCGCCGAGCTCGCGCGCCTTCCGGGCCGCCGCGTCGAGCAGCTCGGCTCCCACCCGGGCATCCCCGGCCGGGGCCTCGAAGAGGACGAAGGCGTAGGGAACCTCGTGTCCCGGCAGGGTCCACAGCACGACGCTGCCCACCAGCCGCCCCTCGCCGTTCTCGGCGACCAGGCACCACTCGGGCCGGGTGCACTTCGCCTCCAACAGCCCGTCGAGGTAGGCGCGGGTCGCGGCGTTGCGCTCGGCGTCGTCCGGATACGTGAGCAGCGCGGGAAGTTCGTGGGGGTGTGCGGAGCGGATCGACGTCACCAGGCAGCCTTCATGGAGAGGGGAGGATCAAGATCGAACCGAACCTATCCCCCAACTCGGCCCCGGACCAGCCCTTTCCGCTCGGAGCGGCCTCCCCCGCCGGGGCCCCTGCTCCCGGGGCCCCGGCGCCCGCGCGTCATGGCCTCGGAGTGCCGCCCAGGAGGTCCGGTTCGCGGCGTCGGCGGCTGATCGAGTCGGGGTCCCAGCCCGGTCGGGGTACAGAGGCCAGCAGCAGCCGCGTGTAGGGGTGGTGGGGGTCGGTGAGGAGCTCGGTGACCGGGCGGTGTTCCATCGTGCGGCCCCGGCACATGACGAGTGCCTCGTCGCAGACGTAGCGCACGACGGCCAGGTCGTGGCTGACGAAGACCAGGCCGATGCCCGTGTCGCGGCGGATGTCCGCGAGCAGGTTCAGCACCTGCGCCTGGACCGAGACGTCCAGCGCGGACACCGCCTCGTCGAGCACAAGGACGGCGGGTTCGACCGCCAGCGCCCGGGCGATCGCGGCCCGTTGGCGCTGGCCTCCCGACAGGTGGCGGGGCAGGGCGGCCGCCTCGCGGTCGCCGAGACCCACCTGGGCGAGCAGCTCCCGGACCCGCGCGGCGCGAGCCGTGCGGTCGGTCGTGCCGTGCAGCCGGAGCACCCCGTCGATCGTGGCGCCGATGCCGATCCGGGCGTCCAGGGAGAGATAGGGGTCCTGGAACACGATCTGTACGGCCTTGGCTCTGGCCAGCCGCGCCGGTCTCCCCCGTACGGAGGCCGCCAACGGTGTGCCCTGGACGAGGATCTCGCCCGCGTCGGGGCGTTCCAAGCCGATCAGCATCCGGGCCGTGGTGGTCTTCCCGGAACCGGATTCGCCCACGATGCCGAGCGCCCCGCCCGCCCGCAGGGAGAAGGACAGGTCGTCGACCGCGACGACCTCCGTGCCGCCCGTGCGGTAGGTCTTGCGCAGGCCGGTCACCTTGAGGAGTTCCGCGCCGGGTGCGTCACTCGGCTTGGTGCTCAACTGTCCTCCTTGCGGGTGAGTTCGGCGACGCGGTGGCAGGCCACCTCGGCCGGGCCGTGCTGTTCGAGCTCCGGCGGGCGCCGGTCGCAGCGGCCGGGTTCGGCGAAGCGGCAGCGGGGTGCGAAGGCGCAGCCGGGCACGGACTCCAGGAGCCCCATGGGGGCGCCGGGGATGGGGGTGAGGCGGGTCAGGGGGCCCGTGAGTGGCGGGGAGGAGCCGAGCAGGCCCACGGTGTAGGGGTGCCGGGGGGCGGCGAACAGCTCTGCCACCGGGGCGGTCTCCACGATCCTGCCCGCGTACATCACGTAGATCCGGTCGCTGACGGAGGCCGCCAGCTCGATGTCGTGGGTGATGAGGAGGAGCCCCAGGCCCCGTTCCCGTTGCAGTCGTCCCAGAACGGCCAGGATCTCGGCCTGGGTGCTGACGTCGAGCGCGGTGGTCGGCTCGTCGCAGAGCAACAGCTTGGGCTCGGTGGTGAGGGCCGCGGCGATCACGACGCGCTGGAGCATTCCGCCGGACAGCTCGTGCGGGTACTGCCCCAGGTGCCGGGCCGGGTCCGGGAGGCCGACCGCGTCGAGCAGTTCGACGGCCCGGGCCGCGGCGCGCGTCTTGGTCCAGCCGTGGACGAGGCGCAGCGGCTCGGTGAGGAAGTCCCCCACCCGGCGTACCGGGTTGAGGGCGGCGCGCGGGTCCTGGTAGATCATCGCCGCCTTGTCGGTGCGTACGTCGCGCAGGCTCGCGGCGTCGGCGCCGACCAGGTCGGTGCCGTCCACCCGGACCCGGCCGCCGACCTCGGCGCCCCGCGGGAACAGTCCGAGGGCGGCGCGGGCGGTGACGGACTTGCCGGACCCGGATTCGCCGACGAGGGCGACGACCTCCCCGGCGGCGACCTCGAGGCCGACGCCGTCGAGGACCGGGCGGGCCATCGAGGGGAGGGTGACACGCAGGTCGTCGTATGCGAGCAGTGTCATCGGGAGTCCCTCCCCGCGAGCCGGTCGCCGAGGTCTTCCCCGACGACGTTGAAGGCGACGACGACCAGGACGATCGCCGCGGCCGGCACGATCGCGGACAGCGGCAGGCCCTGCAGGACGGCTGCCTGCCCTTGGTTGATCATGGCGCCCCAGTCGGGGGTGGGGGGTTGGACGCCGAGCCCGAGGAAGGAGAGCGCGGCGAGGTCGAGCAGCGCGTAGCCGAAGTTCACCGTCGACTGGGCGAGCAGGGTCGGGGCGATGTTGGGCAGCAGCCTGCGGACGGCGACGTACAGGCCGGAGTGGCCCTGTACCCGGTAGGCGGCGATGTAGGGGCGGGACTTCTCCTGGACGGCGAGCCCGCGGACGAGGCGTGCGGTGTACGGCATGTAGGCGATCGCCATGGCGATCACCGGCGCGGTCATCCCCTTGCCGAACAGGGCCACCGCGAGGATCGCCAGCAGCAGCGCCGGGAAGGCGAACAGCACGTCGAGGACCCGGCCGATGGCGGTGTCGATCCAGCCGCCGCGCCACGCGGCGAACAGGCCGACGGCGATGCCGAGGACGGTGGAGAACAGGACGACGGCGAGCGGGCCGGCGAGGCTGGTGCGGGCGCCGACGATGAGCGCCGAAAGGGTGTCGTGACCGCCCTGGTCGGTGCCCAGCCAGTGCTCGGGGCTCGGCCCCAGCAGGGTGTCGCCGAGTCGGCCGAACGTCGGGTCCTGCGGGGCGATCCAGGGGGCGAACAGCGCCACCAGGACGAACACCACGAGCAGTACCAGGCAGGTCCGTTGGAGCGGGCCGCCGCCGAGCCGGCGCAGCCGGGCGAACCGGTCGGGCCGGGTGCGTGGAGGGCGCGGGACGTTCGGGGTGCGGGTCTGGGTCCCGGCTTCGTGCAGGGTGCTCATCGGGCGCTCCCCGCCGCCGCCATGCGCGGGTCGATCAGCGGGTGGACGAGGTCCACGAGGGCGTTGACGACCACGAACGCGGCCACCACCAGCAGCACGATCGCCTGGACCACCTGGAAGTCCAGCTGGTCCACGGACTGCACGAGCAGGGACCCCACTCCGGACATTCCGAAGGCGGTCTCCACGATCGCGGTGCTGACGAGCATGCCGGAGACCAGGAGCGCGGAGACCGTCACGATCGGCCCGAGCGCGTTGCGCAGTACGTGGCGCCGGATGACGGTGCGCCGTGGGGTTCCCCGGCTCAGCGCGACCTCCACGTGTTCGCGGCGCAGTTCGTCGAGCATCGCCGAGCGGGTCACCCGGGTCACCAGGGCCGTGAAGGTCACGGACAGGGCGGCGGCCGGGAGGATCACGTGGTGCAGCCGGTCCAGCACGCCGGCGCCGTTCCCGATCGTCGGGAACCAGCCCAGGCGGACGCCCAGGACCGACCTGAGCAGCAGGGCCGCCACGAAGGCGGGCGCCGCGGCGCCCACGGTCACCATGAGCATCAGCGAGCGGTCGGTGCGCGACCCCCGGCGCAGCGCGCCGACGATCCCGGACCCGATGCCGAACACCGCGATCATCAGCGCGGACACGCCGATCAGCAGCAGGGACGAGGGCAGCCGCGACCAGATGACCGCGCCGACGTCCTGGTGGAAGAGGTGGGAGCGGCCGAAGTCGCCGTGCAGGACCCCTTCGAGCCAGTTCCAGTACCGGATCAGGAACGGTTCGTCGAAGCCGTACTGGCGACGGATCTCGGCGAGCTGCTCGGTGCTGGGGCTTCGCCCCTTGGTGAGGAAGGCGGCCGGGTCGCCGGGCGCCAGGAACAGGGAGGAGAAGACGAGGAAGGAGGTGACCAGCAGGGTCGCCGCCATGCCGGCGAGGCGGAGGAGCACCCGTGCGGCCCGGGCCAGGGCGGTGGTCGCCGCCGGGGCCGTCATCCCTTGGCTCCGATCTCGGCCGCCCACGGGTGGTAGAGGTAGGCGATGGAGGGCTGGACGCCGGTGATCCGCTTGCCTAGGAAGACGCTGACGGGCTGGGTGTACAGCGGCAGCCAGGGCAGCTCCTGCATGGCGATCTTCTGGGCCTCGGCGTTGGCCTCCGCGTGCAGGCCGGGTTCGTAGGCTCCGATGGCCTTGTCGACGGCCGCGTCGAACCCGGGGTGGGACCAGTTGCCGTAGTTGCTGTACGCGCCGGTCTGGAGGGAGCCGTACATGTCCAGCGGGTCGGTGATGGACGTGTACCAGAAGGTGAGGAAGAGGTCGATGCCCTCGCGTGCGGCCGGGTCGGTGAAGAGGGTCGTGTACTTCTCCGCCGACATGGAGTTGATCTCCGGCTTGAGGCCGATGGCGGTGGCGGCCTGGGCGACGGCCTGCGTGATGATGGTCGTCTGCGAGTCCAGCGGGCTCGTCGCGATCACGACCTTCTGGCCGTTGACTCCGGCCTCGGCGGCGAGCGCCTTGGCCTTGGCCGGGTCGTACGGGTACCTCGGCAGGTCCTGTCGGAGCTTGTCGCGGGTCGTGTCGGGGGCGTCGGCCCACAGGTTGTCGGTGACGAGCGAGTCGGAGACCTCGCCGACCCCGCCGGCGCCGGCCTTGACGATGCCCTTGCGGTCGGTGGCCATGAGCAGGGCCCGGCGCACCCGGGGGTCGCCGAGGGGGCCCTTGAGGTTGCTGACGACCTCGTCGGCGACGGTGGTGTTGCGGCCGAAGTAGAGGGTTCCGGCCTGGGTCGAGCCGAGTTGTGCGTACGCGTTCGGCGGGACCATCCAGCCGCCGTCGACCTCGCCGCTCTGGAAGGCGTTGACGCGGGTCGTGGCGTCGGCGAGGAAGACGAACTTGACCTGGTCGGACTTGGCCTTGAGGGCCGGGTTCCAGTAGTCGTCGAACCGCTTGAGGGTGAGCGACTGGCCGGAGGCCCACGAGTCGAAGGCGAACGGGCCGGTGCAGTTCACGCCGGTCTGCGGATTGCCGTAGTCCTTGCCGGACTTGGCGAGGGTGGCGGCGGACTCCACGGTGCCGGGACCGGCGGCGAGGTACTTGTTGAAGGTGGAGTCGGGCTGCGTGAGGGTGACGGTGACTTCCATCGGCCCGGTCTTGTCCACGGACTTGACGTTGCGGAGGGGGTTCGCCCAGACGCCGGCCGTCTCCGGGGCGAGGTTGCGGCGCAGGGAGGCGACGACGTCGTCGGCGGTGAGCTTCGTACCGTCGTGGAAGCGCACGCCGGGGCGGATCTGGTAGACCCAGGTGGTGGGCGTGGGGTTGGTGTACGAGGTCGCGAGGTTCGGCGAGGTCGTCAGGTCCGGGTTCCAGCGCAGCAGGCTCTCGCAGACGTTGGCGAGGATCTGGTTCGGCGGGTAGTCGAACGAGTAGGCGTAGTCGATGGTGGTCGGCTCGGCGTAGATGGACCAGGTGAAGGAGTCCAGCTGCCCGGTGGCGGCGAGTGTCCGGTCCGTGATCTTGTAGGCGACCGCCCCGTCCTTCGCCGGGTGTGCGGTGCCGCTGCACGCGCTCGTGATGAGCACGGTGGCGGCCGCGAGGGTCGCGGCGACGGTGCGGCGGGCGCGGCCGCGGCGGTGGAGCGGGGTTCTCGTACGGGCTGATGACATCGTCTGACTCCCTGAGGGATGAGCTCGGTGGGGTGGGTGACGCGGGTCGTCGCTTCGGATTGCTCAGTCGGTGGCGGCGAAGACCGGTTCGCCGTCGATGTACGTGCGCAGCACCCGGGTGTCGGCGATCTCCATCGGGGGGTGCTCGAAGGGATCCCGGTCGAGGACGACGAGGTCCGCGTACTTGCCCGCCTCGACGGTGCCGGTGACGTGGTCGAGGTGGTTCACCCAGGCGCTGCCGGCGGTGTAGGCGGTGAGGGCCTGGGAAAGGGTCAGGGCCTGTTCGGGGAAGAACGGCGGCGCCGGCTCGAAGGCCTCGGGCGAGTTGGGGGCCTCGTCCGGTACGGAGCGGTTGACGGCCACGTGGATGCCCCACAGCGGGTTGGGGCTGCTCACGGACCAGTCGCTGCCCGCGACGAGCCGGGCTCCGGCGCGCTGGAGATCGCCGAACGGGTACTGGAGGGCGGCCCGTTCGGGTCCGAGGAAGGGGATGGTGAGCTCGTCCATCTGCGGTTCGTGCGCGGCCCACAGTGCCTGGATGTTGGCGGCGGCCTCCAAGGTCGCGAAGCGGCCGATGTCGTCGGGGTGGACGATCTGGAGGTGGGCGAGGTGGTGACGGTTGTCGTTGGCGCCGTTGGCCGCGCGGGCCGCGGCCAACGCGTCGAGCACCTCCCGCACGGCGCGGTCGCCGAGGGCGTGGAAGTGGATCTGGAAGCCCGAGCGGTCGAGCCGGGCCACGGCCTCGGTGAGCAGTTCGGGGTCGATGAAGCTGAGCCCGGAGTTGCCGGTGGAGCAGCCGCAGCCGTCCAGGTAGGGCTCCAGCAGGCCTGCGGTGAAGTTCTCGGCGATGCCGTCCTGCATCATCTTCACGCTGGTGGCGTTGAAGCGGCCGACCCGGCCGGTGCGGCGGCGCTCCTCCAGTTCGGGTATCTGCTCCAGGCCGCGTTCGCGGTCCCACCACAGGGCGCCGACGACGCGGGCGCGCAGGGAGCCCTCGCTTGCGGCGCGCAGGTAGACGCCGAAGTTGTCGGGGTTTCCGGGGAAGGCGCCGATCATGGCGTCCTGCCAGCTGGTCACGCCCAGCGAGAACAGGTGCTCCTGCGCGGCGAGCAGGCCGGCGTGCGCCTCGTCCGGCGTCGCGATGGGCACGTGGCGGGCCACGAGGTCCATGGCGCCCTCCTGGAGGGTGCCGGCCGGGCTGCCGTCCGCCTCGCGCTCGATCCGGCCGTCGGCCGGGTCGGGGGTGGTGCGGTCGACGCCGGCGATCCGCAGCGCGCGGGTGTTGACCCAGGCTCCGTGCCCGTCCCGGTTGGTGAGGAGGACGGGCCGGTCCGGGACGACCGCGTCGAGCATGGTGCGCGTCGGGATGCCTCCGGGAAAGGCGTCCATCGACCAGCCGCCGCCGCGGATCCAGGCCGCGTCGGGGTGGTCCGTGGCGAATTCGGCGACCGCCGTCAGGTAACCGTCGATGGTGCGCTGCTCGCTCAGGTCGCAGCCGAGCATTTGGACGCCGGCCACCGCCGGGTGCACGTGGGCGTCCTGGAAGCCGGGGACGAGGAGCCCTCCGGCGAGGTCGACGACCTCGGTGGCGTCGTCCGCGAAGGCGCGGATCGTCGCCTCGTCGTCGACGGCGAGGATCCGGCCACCCCCTACGGCGACGGCCGCGTCGATCGGGGTGGGCGAGGTCCCCGTGAAGACCCGCCCTCCCACGAAGACGGTGTCGGCCCGTCGCCCGGTCCGTTGCCTGTTGCTGGCCATCGACGCATCCTCCGGCTCGGCGGGGCGAAACCCGCACGGCGTGTTCGTTGAGGAGGAGTGAACGGGAGCGCAACACTGTTGTCAACGGTGTTGCGCTCGCTCTGATCCAAATCGATACACTGGGCCGCACCATGCCGAAGTCATCTGAGACCACCACCCGGTCCAAGCGCGCGGGCAGCCAGCTCACACCCGACGCGATCATCGAAGCGAGCCTGCGCATCGCGGCCCGCGGCAGCGAGGACGCCTTCACCGTCCGACGACTCGGCGAGGAACTCGGCGCCGACCCGACCGCGATCTACCGACACTTCCGCGACAAGGACGACCTGCTGCTCTCGGTCGCCGACCGGACGCTCGGCGAGGTGCTCGACAGCATCCCCGAGGGCCTCGACTGGAAGGACCGGCTGCGGGCGCTCGCCGACGGCTCCCTCGAAGTCGCGCTGCGGTACCCGGTGGTCGGCTCGACCATGGCCAGCCGGACCACCCGCCGGCCCAACGAGTTCCGGGTCGTCGAGCTGATCCTCGGCGCCGTGACGGAGGCCGGCCTCGAAGGGGCCGAGGCGGCCGTCCACTACCGGATGGTCGGCGACTCGCTGCTCGCGTACGTCGGCCAGCGCGCCGCCTACCTGCTGTTCGCCCCGGAGATCCGGGAGGCCGACGAGAACTCGTGGAACCGCGAGTACCGCCTGGTCGACCCCGAGGGCTTCCCTCACATCACCCGGCTCAGCGGTGAACTGGCCGAGGTGACGGACGAACAGATCTTCAATGCCAGGGTCGAGGCATTGATCACCGCGATCGAGACGCGGGTCCGGACGCTCCGCGGCGCGTAGTCCGCGCCGGGGAGCGTCCGGTCACCTCCGCGGGGTCAGCCGCTCCCACAGGAAGGTGTGGACGAGTGCCTCGTTGAAGGCGGTCTGCCCGTGGTCGGTGGCGCCCGCGTGGCCCCCGCCGAGGTGCTCGTGGAAGAGGACGGGGTGGCCGTGCTCGCGCAGCCGCGCGGCCATCTTGCGGGCATGGCCGGGGTGGACGCGGTCGTCGCGGGTCGAGGTCAGCAGGAGCAGCGGCGGGTACGGCGGCCCGTCCGTCCGGATCCGGTGGTACGGGGAGATCCGTTCCAGGTGGGTCCGGTCGGCGGGGTCGTCCGGGTCCCCGTACTCGGCGATCCAGCTGGCGCCGGCCAGCAGCTTGTGGAAGCGGAGCATGTCGAGCAGTGGCACGTGGGCGACGACCGCGCCGAAGAGTTCGGGGTCGCGGGTGAGCATCGCGCCCATGAGGAGACCGCCGTTGCTGCCGCCCTCGATGCCCAGCTGCGCGGGCGTGGTGATGTCCCGGGCGACCAGGTCCCGGGCGACGGCGGCGAAGTCCTCGTACGCCCGGACCCGGTTCGCGCCGAGGGCCGCCTTGTGCCAGGCGGGCCCGTACTCGTGCCCGCCGCGGATGCCCGCGACCACGTACGTGCCGCCGCGCGCGAGCCAGGCGCGGCCGGTGACCGCGCTGTACCCCGGGACCATCGAGATCTCGAAGCCGCCGTACCCGTAGAGCAGGGTGGGTCCGGGGCCGGGGCGGTCCTCGGGGCCGACGACGAAGTACGGCACCCTCGTGCCGTCCGCGGAGCTCGCGAAGTACTGGCGTACCGCGAGTCCGGCGGTGTCGAAGAGCGCCGGTTCCTGCTTGAGGCTCTCGCTGTCCCCGCCCACCGTGCCCCGGTAGAGGGTGGAGGGCTGGAGGAAGCCGGTGACGTGGTGGAAGTACTCGTCGCCCGCGTCCGGGTCCGTGCAGGTGACCGAGGCCGTGGACAGCGGAGGTACGCCGGACAGCGGCGCCCGCCGCCAGCCGTCCGGGCCCGGGGTGAGCAGCTCCATCCGGGAGGAGACGTCGGCGCTGGTGCTGAGGATCAGGTGGTTGCGGGTCCAGCTGTAGCCGGCGAGCGCGGTTCGCTCGTCCGGGGCGAACAGCACCTCGGCCTCCCGCTCCCCCGCGAGGAAGGCCTCGAAGCGGAAGGCGAGGAGGGTGCCCTCGGGGTGGCCCAGCCACGGCGATTTGGTGGTGACGGTCAGCCAGTCGCGGTGGACGTGGGCGCTCGCGTCGTCCGGTACGTCGATCTTCAGCGGCGGGCTGCCCGCCTCCTCGGGGAGGAGGAACAGCTCCTGCTTCCAGAAGTCGATCTGGCGGTGGACGAAATCCCGTTCGAAGCCGGGCGTGTCGTCGCGCCAACCGGAGGCCGACAGGTCCGAGGGCCGTCCCTCGTAGACCTTCTCGGCCTCGGCGAGCGGCGTGCCGCGCCGCCAGCGGCGCACCTGGAGCGGGTAGCCGGACCCGGACATCGAGCCCTCGCCGAAGTCCGTTCCGATCCACACCCGGTCCCGGTCGATCCAGTCGATCCGGGTCTTGGCCTCCTCGACCGTGAATCCGTCCTCGACGAACTCCAGGGTGTCGAGGTCGAACTCACGCACCACGCAGGCGTCCGCGCCGTCCCGCGACAGCATGACCAACGCGTGCCGGAATTCGGGTGCCAGCACGGCCGCGCCGGCCCAGGCCCACTTCTCCCCCTCGGCCTCGGCGAGCGCGTCCAGATCCAGGAGCACCTCCCAGGCCGGCCGCTGCGTGCGGTACTCCTCCAGCGTGGTGCGGCGCCACACCCCGCGCAC
Organism: Streptomyces sp. NPDC059874; assembly: GCF_042731135.1. Classification (NCBI taxonomy): domain Bacteria; kingdom Bacillati; phylum Actinomycetota; class Actinomycetes; order Kitasatosporales; family Streptomycetaceae; genus Streptomyces; species Streptomyces sp. NPDC059874. Next base: position 120,087 of record NZ_JBHWJY010000010.1, on the reverse strand, counting down.
ACGGTCCGCGTCCTGCCGGAAGTCGTACAGGTGCGGGCCCCGGCGGACGACGTAGGGGATCCGGCCGTCGTCGTCGAGCACCTCGCGAACCTCGCGTTCCAGCACCTTGAACCGGGGAGAGCCGGTCAGCGCGGCAACGGTCTCGGCGTTGCGCTCCCGCACCCAGGCGAGGGCTTCCTCCCCGGATACGTCCTCCAACCAGAGGTACGGGTCTTCATCAGTCATCCGCCGATTGTGCAGGACGCGATCGTGAGCCGCGGACCACCTCGCACAGGGCGGCTCCGCAGGAGATCACTCGCCGGCGCCGAGGCCGGGCGCGGGCACGGCCGCGACGCGGTCCTCGCGCAGGGCCGTGCGCACCGACCAGACCACCGAGACCAGAGGGACCGCGACCACGGCGCCGACCACTCCGGCCGCGATGGTCCCCGCGACCACCGAGATCGCCACGACGAGGGGGTGCAGCCGGACCGCCCGGCTCATCACCAGCGGATGCAGCAGATGGCCCTCGATCTGGCCGATGACCACGATCAGCGCGATCACCAGGCCCGCGACGAGCGGTCCCTTCGCGGCGAGCGCGACGACGGCGGCGACGGCCAGCGCGACCGGCGATCCCACCAGGGGGACGAAGGCCGCGAGGAACTCCAGCAGCGCGAGCGGAACGGCCAGCGGGACTCCGAGGAAGTACAGGGCCAGTCCCACGAGGACGGCGTTCACGGCCGCGACGATGACGATCCCGTGGGTGTATCCGGTGAACGTGCGCCAGGCCGCGCGCCCGGCGACGCCCACGCGGCTCCGCGCCGCCTCGGGCAGCTGCCCACAGAACCACGACCACTGCCGGTCGCCGCCGTAGAGGAAGAAGACCGAGCAGAAGACGGCGAGGGCGACGACGGTGAGGACGTGCACCAGTTGCCCGGCGCCGCTGACCGCCCTGCTGAGGAGGGTGGAGCGGTGGCTGGAGAGGTACTCGCCGACCCGCGACTGGACGTTGGCGAGCGCGTCCGGGTTCAACCGGAAGGGCGGCCGCTCCAGCCATTCCTCGATGCTGTCGAGTCCCCGGCGGAACTCCCGGACCAGGGTGGTGCTCTCCCCCGCCACCGCCTCGCCGACCAAGACCAGTACGCCCAGGAGCAGCGCCGCGCTGCCGAGGAGGCAGAGCGCGACGGCGAGCGACCGGGGCAGGTTCCGCGCGAGGCGCCGGGTCGGCGCGGACAGCAGCGCCGCCACCACCAGCGCCAGGAAGAGGGCGACGGCGATCTCGTGGAACCGGCCCAGCACGGCGAAGACCGCGTACACGGCGGCGCCGACGACCAGCAGACGCCAGGCGTACGACGCGGCCGTACGCAGGAATGGTGACACCGGCTGCATGCTCCATGGCTGCCACGGCCGCGCCGCGTTGCCACGCCCCGGGCCCCTGATTCCCCCGTCCGCCGGGGGCCGCGCCGCCGGTGACCCGAACGTCACCCGGGGAAATTCCGTTGCCCGGGCCCCGACGGGCACCGAGTCGGGGTGCTCGCCCACGTACTGCTGGTGAACGCGCTGCTGCCGGACCCGATGCTGTGGCCGCTGTACGTCGTCGCGGCGGGCGTGTCGGCGCTGACCGGGCTCCAGCGGCCTGCCCTGGATTCGCTGATGGCGCGGATCGTGCCGCACGACCAGCAGACCGCCGCCGCCGCGCTGAACGGGCTGCGCTACCAGTTCGGCGCGATCGCCGGGCCCTCGCTGGCAGGCGTGGTCGTGGCGTACGCCGGTTTCGCCGCGGCCTACACGGTCACGGTCGCCGGGTTCCTGGTCTCCGTACTGTTGTGCCTGCGGCTGCGCCCGGCTCCTCCCGCGGCGGGCGTGGAGCGCCCGTCGCTCCGGGGGATCGCGGAGGGAGCGCGGTACGCGTGGAGCCGGCCCGTGCTGCTCGGCACGTACGCCGTCGACCTGGCCGCGATGTTCTTCGCCTTCCCGAACGCCATCTACCCCTTCCTCGCGGACGAGCTCGACGCGGTCTGGGCCCTGGGCCTGATGTACGCGGCCGGCGCGGTCGGGTCGCTGCTGCTCGGGCTGACCAGCGGCCGGCTGTCACGGGTACGCCGGCACGGGCTGCTCGTGGTGTGTGGCGCGGCGGTGTGGGGGCTGGCGGTCGCGGCCGCGGGCTGGTCCCCCGACATCTGGATCGTGCTGCTGTGCCTGGCGGTGGCCGGCGCCGGGGACATGCTGAGCGGGCTGGGCCGCGCCACGATCTGGAACCAGACGATCCCCGAGGAGCTGCGGGGGCGGCTCGCGGGCATCGAGGTGCTCTCGTACAGCGTCGGCCCGCAGCTCGGCCAGGTCCGGGCGGGCACCATGGCCGGTTGGACCGGTACCCGTACCGCCTTCTGGAGCGGCGGTCTGGCCTGCGTGGCGTCGGTGGCGATCCTCGCGGCGCTGCTGCCGAAGCTGACCTCGTACGACGCGACACCGACGAGGACGCGCGGCTGCGCCGGGCCGCGAAGCAACGGGAGCGGGAGGACACGGTGTCGGTCCCGGAGTAGACGGCCAGGGGCGGCTCAGGGTTACTCGCGAGGAAACACAAGCTTTGGCTATGGTGAGCGCCCTCCGGTCGGACGACCTTCGGATCCCATGAACAAACGGGGTTCCGATACACCGATCGAAGAAGGTCCTGCCAATCCAGGACGCAATCGCATAGTGCAGAGCGACGTGGTGTCGGCAACACCGCCCGGCGTCGGCTCGGTACGAGCCGGCCTGCCCTCGCCCTGCCATCCAGGGATCGAGAGCGGCGGTCTTCTCATTCACCTACCTCGCAAGGCAAGGCAGAGATGGCACGCACCCCCCGTCGGTCCTCCCGGCAGTCCTCCCGACAGCAGACGCATCCCGTCGACGAGCTGTTGCCGGTCCCCCAGCTGGCGCTCTACGGCTTCCAACACCTCCTCGCGTTCTACGCGGCGGCGGTCATCGTCCCGGTTCTGGTCGGGAACGCGCTCGGACTCTCCCGCCAGGAGCTCGTCCACCTCATCAACGCGGACCTCCTGACCTGCGGTATCGCCACGATCATCCAGGCCCTCGGCGTCTGGAGGGTCGGCGCCCGGCTGCCCCTGGTCCAGGGCGTCACCTTCACCGCGGTCTCCCCGATGATCGCGATCGGGACGGGGGCGGGCGGCGGCACGGCCGGCCTGCTCGTCGTCTACGGAGCGGTGATCACGGCGGGCATAGCCACGTTCGCGTTCGCGCCGCTGTTCAGCAAGCTGGTGAAGTACTTCCCGCCGGTCGTCATCGGCACGATCCTCACGATCATCGGCATCACCCTCATACCCGTGGCCCTCCAGGACGCCGCGGGTGGCGCGCATCTGATCGGCACTCCCGCGTACGGGGACCCGAAGAACCTCGCGTACGCCCTCGGCACGCTGCTCTTCATCCTCTCGATGGTCCGGATCGGCAAGCCGTTCCTGAGCAGCCTCGCCGTCCTGCTCGGACTCCTCGGCGGCACGGCGGTCGCGTGGGTCTTCGGCGACGTGGACCTCTCGGCGGTGCGGGAGAGCGACTGGTTCGGGGTCACCACGCCCTTCCACTACGGGATGCCGCGGTTCGAGCTGCTGCCGATCGCCGCGATGCTCGTCGTCATGCTGATCACGATGGTGGAGACCACCGGGGACGTTTACGCCATCGGGGAGATCACCCGCAAGGACGTCGACGCCGACACCGTCGCGAGGGCGCTGCGCGCCGACGGGGCGGCGACGGTCCTGGGCGGTGTCCTCAACTCGTTCCCGTACGTGGCCTTCGCCGAGAACATCGGCATCGTGCGCATGTCCAGGGTGATGAGCCGTTACGTGGTCGTCGCGGCCGGGGTGTTCATGGTCGTGCTGGGGTTGCTGCCGAAGGCGGGCAGCCTCGTCGCCTCGATCCCGCACCCGGTGCTGGGCGGGGCGGCGATCTCCATGTTCGGCATCGTCGCCGCGGTCGGGGTCCAGATCCTGGGGAAGGTCGACCTGCGGGAGGAGCGCAACACCCTGATCCTGGCGGTCAGTCTGGGGGCGGCGCTGCTGCCGACGACGGTCTCGCCGTTCTTCGACCGGATGCCGGACGACGTACGGGCCGTGCTGGACAGCGGGATCACGCTGGGCGCGCTCACCGCCATCTCGCTGAACCTGCTCTTCAACGTGTTCACCAGCCGCACCACGATGGAGATCGACTGGGACGACATCGGAGAACCCGCCCGCTGAGGCCCGTCACGCCGACGCACCGCGGGCCGGGACGTCGTCCCGGCCCGCGGTGCGCGGTGCTCAGCCCCCCGTGGGGAACGGCGACGCCTCGCCGGCCTCGCCGATCAACTCCCAGAAGTGGTCGACGAGTCGGCGCAGGAAGGCGGCGCGCTCGGCCGCGATCTCCTTGAGTCGGGCGTCGTCGTTGCGGGCGACCAGGTGGCCCATGTACCGCTCGGTGAACCCGGCGAACTCGGCGTGCATCGTCCGCAGCGCGTCGCCCACGCTGGTCTCGTCGACGACGACGATCTCCGCCACCGGCTCGACGTACGTCTTCCAGCGCCCGCCGACGGCCGAGCGCAGGTACTCCTCCAGTTCCTCCACCCGGCCCATGATCCCGACCAGCCCCCGCAAGGACAGCCCCAGGGCCTCCACCAGCGCCCTGGTCTGCCGGGCGTCCCCGGACCACTGCCGCGCGTCCTCGGCGTCGCGGTACTCGGTCGGGTCCATGCCTATGCGGTACGCCAGCCGCTCCACGGTGAGTTGGCGGGCCAGACGATGCTCGGCCAGGGTCCGGGGTTCGATGCCCATGAGCGTGGTGGCGTCGCACCACAGGACGGCGGCCAGGGAGAAGAGCTGTCGGTCCGAGGGCGCGTGGGAGCCGTGCTCCCACGCGAGGACGGTCTGGGGGTGGACGGGGACGCCGCAGGCCGCCATGGAGTGGGCCACCTGTTCGGCGGTCAGACCCATGCGCGCTCGCGCGGATCTGGCCTCGACGGGGGAGAACGGAGTGCTGTACACGTACGAGAACACCTCGCAGCACCCTCGGGCACGGCGGCGCGCGAGGGGAGACGGATTGATGGATGAACACCAAGCGCGGGCACAGTAACAGATGTTCGACAGGGTGGAACCATCAATTCCCCTTGGATTCAAAGGCCAGGCCGAGGCGGGACCTCCCGCTCAAAGCCCCCGAGCGGCTGCTCCCGCGCCGGATCGCCGGCGCGCGGGGAAGGAGGCAGGACCGTTGTCCGGATCAGGGCAGGCGGATGCCGCGGGCCGTGGTCCAGAGCTCGTACCACTCCTCGTGCGTGAGGTCCGGCTCGCGGGTCGCCGCGTCGCGGCAGGCGCGGATCCGCTCCGGGCGCACGGTGCCGATGACCGGCGCGATGGCGGCCGGATGCCGGGTCAGCCACCACAGCAGCACCGACTCGGGGGTGGTGCCCTTGCGCCGGGCGAGATCGGCGAGGAGCACGGCGGTCGCCTGTTCGGCGGGCGTCTGCTGGAGGCCGGTGAACCGGCCCTGCGCCAACGCGCCCCAGGCCTGGAGGCGGATGCCGTGGTCCCGACAGTGCTCCAGGGTCCCGAAGGGGAAGCCGTTGCCCGTGGAGTGGGCGGTGTTGAGCAGCACCCCCGCCTCGACCCAGTCGCGGCTGTGCAGGCTCATCTCCAGCTGGTTCGCCACCAGCGGTACGTCGAGCCGGGCTTGGAGGTGCGCGATCTGCGGGGCGCCCATGTTGGAGACGCCGAAGTTCCGTACGAGGCCCTGCCGGTGCAGGGAGGTGAGCGCGGACGCGATCTCGTCCGGGTCGGCCAACGGGTCGGGGCGGTGCAGCAGGAGCACGTCGAGGAAGTCGGTCCGCAGCCGGGTCAGGCTCTCCTCCACCCGCCGGGTGATGGTGTCCCCGCGCAGGTCGTACATCCCCGGGCGGTCGCCGTCGGCCCGCCGGATCCCGCACTTGGTCTGGAGGGTGATGCGTTCGCGCAGCCCCGGCGTCCGGGCCAGCACCTCGCCGAAGACGGCCTCGGACTTGCCGCCGCGGTAGATGTCCGCGTGGTCGAAGGCGGTGATCCCGCTGTCGAGGGCGGCGGCGATCGCCGCCTCGGCCGCATCGATGTCGCCGGGGCCGTACGGTTCGGGCTCCCAGCTCCCGCCCAGCCCCATGCACCCGTACAGCACCCGCTCGCCCGCACCCGTGTTCGTCGTCACGGCCCCCACCCTAGAGCCCGTCCGTGAGCCGTTCGTAGGCCGTGTCCGCCGGCATCGCGGAGCCGCGGGTGAACTCCACGGCGAACCGCTCGCCGCCCAGGTCCTCTCGCGCGGCCGCGGTCGTACGGTCCACATCGGCGCGCTCCGCCGGGGGCAGCGGGGCGCCGGTCGAACGGCGGGCGGCGTCCGCCGCTCCGAGGAGGGCCGCGGCGGCGGCAGGGCGGCCGGCCGGGGCGAGGGCCCCGGCGAGCCCCTCCAGGGCGAGGGCGAGCGCGCGCGGGTCCCCGGTGGTGCGGGCAATGGCCAGGCCCTGCTCCTGGAGGGCCAGGGCGCCTTCGGTGTCGCCGCCGAGCTGCGCGATGTGGCCCAGCTCGGCCAGGATCAGCGCGTTGGCCCCGTCGAGGCCCACGCTGCGGTGCCAGTCCAGGACCCGGCGCATGTGCCGCTCGGCCGCCGGCAGGTCTCCCGCCCGGCGGGCGCCGAGTCCGAGGCCCAGTTCGGCGTTGATCTCGCCCGCCGTGAAGCCCTGTTCGGCGGCCTTGCGCCGGGAGCGTTCGTGCAGGTCGCGGGCGACGTCGAGGTCGCCGGTCAGCAGGGCACTGCGGCCGAGCCCGGAGAGGAGGTCCGCGGCCTGGGTGGTCAGGCCCAGGCTCTCCGCGGTCTCCAGCCCCTCGCGTTGGAGGCGGGCGGCCTCGGTGTAGTCGCCGTGGATCTCGGCGAGGGAGGCCAGCGGGTAGACGGTCCAGAGCCGGGCCGCGCCGTCGCCCGTTTCGCGGAACAGCTCGGCGCTGCGGGCTCCGTCGCGGGCGGCCCCGGCGAGGGCTCCCCCGAGGAGGAGCTGGACGGAGCGGTCGGCGAGGGCCGCGGCCGTGCCCCAGCGGTCGTCCAGGGCGAGGAAGCCTTCGAGCGCCCGCTCGGTGAGGCCCTGGCCGTTCACCGGATCTCCGGTCACGCTCAGGGCGTGGGCCAGGAACCAGCGCGCCCATGCCAGGCCGCCCCGGTCGCCGCATTCCTCGTAGGCGTCGAGTGCCGTACGGATACGGGTCGTTCGGCCGGCTCCCTCGCCCGCCAAGACCGCGAAGCCGGTGTGCCAGACGGCGGCGCGGGCGCACAGCTCGGCCGGTGCCCCACCGGGGGCGGCGAGTGCCGCCCGGAGCGAGCGTTCGCCCTCGCCGAGGCGGCCCCGCAGGACCCAGTACCAGGCCAGTGCGCAGACCAGGCGCAGTGCGGCCGTGCCGTCGCCGGTGGCGAGGGCATGGTCGAGGGCGTGGTCCAGGGCGGCACGCTGGTTGGCGCCCTCGGCGTCGAGCCGTTCCAGCCAGGTGCGTTGGGCGGCCGTGCGCAGCCGGGGTGCGCCCCGTTCGGCGAGGTCGAGGTGGTGGGCCAGGTGCCGGGCCCTGACGGCCCGCGATTCGCCGGCCTCGTCGAGGCGTTCGGCGCAGTACGCGGCCACGGACTCCAGCAGCCGGTAGCGCGGGCCGGCCGGGCCGGGGGCCGGCGCGACCAGGGAACGGTCGACGAGGCGGACCAGCAGGTCGAGCACGTCGGCGGGGTCCACTCCGTCGCCCGCGCAGACCTCTTCGGCGGCTTCGAGGGTGCAGCCCTCGGCGTGCACGGCCAGCCGGCGCAGTACGGCCTGCTCGGGGGCGGTGAGCAGGTGCCAGCTCCAGTCGATCACGGCGCGCAGGGTCTGCTGACGGGCGGGTGCCCCGCGCTGTCCGGAGGCGAGGAGACGGAAGCGGTCGTCGAGGCGCTCCAGGAGCCGCTCGACGCCGAGGGCGCGGACGCGGGTCGCGGCGAGTTCGAGTGCGAGGGGGATGCCGTCGAGTCGGCGGCAGACGGCCTCGACGGTCTCCCGGTTGCCGTCCGTCAGGGCGAATCCCGGGGCGGTGGCCGCGGCGCGTGACGTGAACAGCTCGACGGCGGCGCCGAGTTCCAGGGCCGGGACGTTCCACAGCGTCTCGCCGGCCAGGGCCAGCGGTTCCTGGCTGGTCGTCAGGATGCGCAGTCCGGGGGCGGTGCGCAGCAGGATCTCCGCGAGGGCCGCCACCTCGTCGACGACGTGCTCGCAGTTGTCCAGTACGAGGAGCAGTTCGCGCTCGCGCACCGCCCCGGCCAGGCGTTCGGCGGAGCCGGGGCGCTGCGCGGCGGAGGGCGTGCCCCAGACGGCGTCGTCGCGGATGCCGAGGGCGGCGGCCGCCGCCTCGGCCACCTCGCCCTTGGATCCGGCGAGTTCGACCAGCCACACCCCGTCGGGAAACATCCCGGTGAGGCCGGTGGCGCTCTCCACGGCCAGCCGGGTCTTGCCCACTCCGCCGGGGCCGGTGAGGGTGACCAGGCGGCGGGTGGCGGCCAGTTCGCGTACGGCGGCCACCGCCTCGTCGCGGCCGACCAGGGCGGAGAGGGCGGCCGGCAGGTTGGTCCGGGCCGTGGCCTTGGCGGGGTCCGTCGGGGGTGCGGGTTCGGGTTCGGCGGTGGGCGGCGCCTCCAGGCGGGGGTCCTGGGTGAGGATGGCCCGCTGCAGGGCGACGAGCGCGGGGCTGGGGTCCAGGCCCAGGTCGTCCGCGAGGCGCGTGCGCAGCTCCTCGTAGCCCGCCAGTGCCTCGCTCTGCCGGCCCGCCCGGTACAGGGCGCTCAGTTGTACGGCGCGCAGTCGCTCGCGCAGCGGATGCCGCTCCACGAGTTCGGCGAGTTCGCCGACGAGGAGGGCGTGTTCGCCGCGTTCGAGCCGGGCCTCGGCGTGTTCCTCCCGTACGACGAGCCGTTCTTCCTCCAGCCGGTTGGCCGCGGCCCGGGTGAAGGGCTCCTCGGCGAAGTCGGCGAAGGCCGGGCCCCGCCAGACGGCAAGGGCCTCGGCGAACAGGGCGGCCCGTACGCCCGGGTCGGAACTCGCGCGGGCCCTGGCCGCCAGGGCGGCGAACGCGGCGGAGTCCACGGCCTCCCGGGGGGCGGCGAGTACGTAGCCGGGGGCGCGGGTGGCGACCAGGTCGCGGGCGCCGGGCTCGGCCTCGTCCAGGACGCGGCGCAGCTGGGAGACCTTCGCCTGAAGGGCCCTCAGCGGGTTGCCGGGCTGTTCCTCGCCCCACAGGTCGTCGATCAGCCGGTGTGCGGAGACGGGTCGCCCCGCCTCCACGAGCAGTGAGGCCAGCAGGGTGCGCACCTTCAGCTCGGGAACCCGTACGGACATCCCCTCGGTCGTCCACACGCTCAGCTGCCCCAGCACTCCGAATCGCATGGCGTCACCGTAACCCGCGCCCCGCGCCCTGAGCTGGGGCGTAACAGAACCCGAACCGGGTCCGAGCCGGATCCGATGCGCCGCGCCGCAGGCTTCACCGCATCGAAGCACGAACCCCCGACAACACGAACGAGGAGCCCGTCATGGGAAAGCTCAACGGCAAGACGGCACTGGTCACCGGTTCGAGCCGCGGCATCGGCCGGGCCATCGCACTGGCGCTCGCCGCGGAGGGCGCGCGGGTCGCCGTGCACTACGCGGGGAACGAGGCTGCGGCGAAGGAGACCGTCGACACGATCGAGGCGGCGGGCGGCCGGGCGTTCGCGATCCGCGCCGAACTGGGCCTGCCCGGTGACGCGCAGGCTCTGTGGGCGGCCTTCGACGAGCACGCCGACGGAGTGGACATCCTGGTCAACAACGCCGGCATCGCCGGCCCCGGGCTGATCCACGAGGTCTCCGAGGCCGACTACGACAAGGTCTTCGCGGTCAACGCCAAGGCCCCCTTCTTCATCATCCAGAAGGGCTTGGAGCGGCTGCGCGACGGGGGCCGGATCATCAACGTCTCCTCCGGTGTCACCAAGGTCGCCTTCCCCGGCATGACCTCGTACGCCGCGAGCAAGGGCGCCGTCGAAGTGCTGACGCTGACCCTCGCCCAGACCCTGGGCTCCCGCGGCATCACGGTCAACGCGGTCTCCCCGGGCACCGTCGAGACCGACATCCACCCGTGGATGGCCGATCCGGCGGCCAAGGCCCACGCCGCCTCCTTCTCGGTGTTCGACCGGGTCGGGCAGCCCGCCGACGTCGCCGACGTGGTCTCCTTCCTCGCCTCGGACGACGCCCGCTGGATCACGGGCCAGAACATCGACGTCAGCGGCGGCTCCGGCCTCGGCGTCTGACCCTCCCTCCGTTCCGGCTGCGACCGCCCCGCCCGCCCGCTCCTCTCGCCATGGAGGCCTCCGTGTCCCGCACCCTGCTCGTCCTGGCCCACCCCCGGTCCGACTCCCTCACGGCGCAGGTCGCCGACCGTGCCCGCCGGCTGCTGGAGGCCGCGGGTGGCACCGTGGACCTGCTCGACCTGTACGCGGAGGGCTTCGACCCGCTGCTGACCCCGGCCGACGAGCCGGATTGGACGAACCGCGAGAAGGAGTACTCCCCCGAGGTCCGTGCCCACATGGGGCGGATCGAGGCGGCCGACGAGGTGATCGTGGTCTTCCCGGTGTGGTGGTTCGCCCCGCCAGCCGTGCTGAAGGGCTGGATCGACCGGGTGTGGAACTACGGCTTCGCCTACGGGCGGAGCAAGCCGCGCCTGGCCGGGAAGCGGATGTTGTGGCTGGCCCTGGCCGGCGGAGCAGGGGCGTCGGCACTCACCGAGGCTCTGGAACTCCAGCTGAAGACCGGTGTCTCGGAGTTCTGCGGAGTCGGCCGCGTCGAGTTCCGGTTCCTGTACGGGACGGAGTTCTCGGGCGTCCCGCGGGAGCTGCGGGCCGACCGCGCACGGGAGGTGTTCGCCGGGGCGGAGGCCGCCGTCGGCTCCCTGCGGGAGGCACCCGCGCTGATCTGAACGGCCGTCGAAGCGGCCGGCACGGCCACGGACCCGGCAGCCCGCCCCGGAAGGGGTGGGCTGCCGGGTCTTTCTCGTAATACCCGCCCCGCGACGGCCGCAGAGGCCCCAGGGAGGGCCTCGGGCGGACCCCTGGGCGGCCTGGCACACCCACCCGCGAGGGGAGGCGTCCCCGACTGCCTCCCAGGCCCTCAGGCGGCCACCCAGAGATCCCTAGAACCCGCCCTGACCTGGGCTTTTGGCTGGTTTCGACATACGATTCCCCCCTCGGGAAAGGGGACTTGATGGACCAGAACGTAGGCGTGAACGTAGGCGTGAACACGGGCCCGAAGGTGGACCGCGACATCCGCACGATGGAAGACGTACTGAGCCTCCTCGACGGCCTGTTCGCGCCGGAGGCCGACCGGTGGACCACCGACGCCGCCCCCTGGTGGGACGGCTTCTACGCCGACCGTTCGAGGCCGGTGCCTTTCTTCGTCGCGAAGCCCGACGAGAGCCTGGTCTCGTACCTCGACCGGGGCCTGATCTCCCCCGGCCGCGCCCTCGACCTCGGCTGCGGCCCGGGCCGCAACGCGCTGCGCCTCGCCTCCCTGGGCTTCGAGGTCGATGCCGTGGACCTGTCGCCGGCAGCGATCTCGTGGGCCGAGGACCGCGCCCGCGAGGCGGGGGCCGACGTGCGCTTCCACCGCGGGGACGCCTTCGCCCTCACCTCGGCCGAGTTGAGCGGCCCGTACGACCTGATCTACGACTCCGGCTGCTTCCACCACCTGCCCCCGCACCGCCGCGTCAGCTACCTCGCCCTGCTCGAACGGGCCTTGGCACCCGGCGGTCATTTCGCCCTGACCTGCTTCGCTGCCGGCGGGATGGGCTCCGAGCTGCCGGACGCGGAGTTCTACCGTGCGTCCGGTCTCCAGGGCGGCCTCGCCTACACGCCGGAGTCGCTCCGCCGGATCTTCTCGGACTTCACGGAGGTCGAGCTGCGTCGGATGCGCGACGAGCCCGCCGAGTCCGCGCTGTTCGGCGAGGACTTCCTCTGGACGGCCCTGTTCCGCCGGCCCACCGCCTGACCGGAACGCGCGAAGCCCGGTCGGCGAAATGCCGACCGGGCCGTGACGCGGGTGGGTGTGAGGGTTCTCAGTGCGTGTCCTGCGGCGCGTCGGCGCCGATCGGCGGGATGTGCCGGAGCAGGACCGCCACCACCACGGCCGTGGCCAGGGCCAGGCCCGCGCTGACCGCCGCCGCCGTGTGGAAGCCGGCGGTGAAGGCCTCCCGGGCCGCCGCGAGCAGTTCCTCGCCGAGCGCACCGGACAGTCCGGACGCCGCGTCCGCCGCGCCGCCGACCGTGTCCCGGGCCGCCTCCAGGGCGCGCTCCGGTACGCCGGCCGGCGCGGCGGCGGAGACCTCGTCGCGGTAGACGGCGACCGCGACGCTCCCGGTGCCCGCGATGCCGAGGGCCAGGCCGAGGTCGTAGGCGGTCTGGCCGGTGGCCGCCGCCGAACCCGCCTTCTCCGCGGGGGCCGCGCCCACCGCCAGCGCGGTGCCGAGCACGCTGATCGGCGCGACGCCCGCCATCACCAGGGCCAGCCCGACGGATACCGCCGCGACGCCCTCGACGGCCGACAGGGCGAACCCGAGGCCCATCACCACCAGGCCGCCGAGGATCACGTACGCGGGCCGCAGCCGTCGTGCCGGCACCGGGGTCAGCTGGGAGCCCGCCACCAGGCCCGCCGCTCCGGGCAGCAGCCACAACCCGGCCGCGAGCGGGGAGAGGTCCGCGACGGCCAGGAGGTACTGCGGGACGAGGTACTCGATGCCGTTCAGGGCCATCATGCCCAGCAGCAGCGTCAGCAGCGCCCCGGTGAACGCCCGGTCGGCGAAGAGCCGCACGTCCAGCAGCGGCGCCGCGAGTCGGCGCTGACGCCGTACGAACAGCGCCCCGAACAGCGCGCCGACGCCGATCGCCGCCACGTACAGCCCCTGCACCCCGAATTCGGCGAGCTTCTTGACTCCGTAGACGACCGGCAGGATCGCCAGGAGGAACAGCACCACGCTCGGTGCGTCGACGCGGCCGGCGGCCGGGTCCCGGTACTCGGGCAGCAGCCACGGCGCGAGCAGCAGGACGGGCAGCATCACCGGTACGCCGAGAAGGAAGACCGAGCCCCACCAGAAGTGGTCGAGCAGCACTCCGCCGATCACCGGTCCCACGGCAATGCCCACCGACAGCGCGGTCACCCACATGGCGATCGCCGTGGCACGCCGGCGGACGTCGGTGAACATGTGACTGATGAGCGCGAGGGTCGACGGCAGGACCGCGGCCCCGGCCACCCCGAGCAGCGCCCGCGCCGCGATCAGGGTCCGCGGGTCGCCCGCGTAGGCGGCGAGCAGCGAGGCCGCCACGACGCCCGCCGATCCGGCCAGCAGCAGCTTGCGCCGCCCGTGGCGGTCGCCCAGCCCACCCATGATCACCAGGAACCCGGCCGTCATGAACCCGTACATGTCGGTGGTCCACAGCAGCTCGCTGCTGGAGGGATGCAGATCGGCCGTCAGGAACGGCGTCGCCAGCCAGAGCACTCCGAGGTCGGCGGTCATCAGGGTCACCGGCAGCAGGAGAACGGCCAGGCCGAGCCATTCCCGCATCCCGGCCTTGGCCGCCGGCCCGGTCGTCGAACGCACAGTCGTTGAGGTCATGCCCACACCCTCGGCCCGGGCGGCTCGGGACCGGTTCGGACCCTGTTACGGCTCTGTTCGGATCGGCGTAGACCTTGTGGTGGCGCACGGCGACGGAGGTGGGGTTGGACAGTCCGTCCTCCGGCTGCAGCAGGACGGAGTGGGTGCCGTCGGGGCGGACGAGCGCGACCTGGTGACCGCGTACTACCTGGGGAGTACGCGGGAATCGCTACGTCGGGGTGACGCGGGTGACGGTGGGCGCGCTCTAGCGTGGCCGGTATGGAACAGCAGCGCGAACGCCAGGGTCCTCCGTGGCGGCGATGGGTGGAGCGGACCGGGCGGAGCCCGGCCTGGCGCTCGGCGCTGGTCGTCGCCGTCTTCGCCCAGGTCGGCTCCGGATGGGCCGAGCGGGCACAGACCGGGCGGGTGTCGCTGGACTGGTTCGGGCGGCTCCTGCTGCTGCTCGGGCCCGCGCTCCTCGTCGTGCGGCACCGGCATCCGGTGGCCGTGGCGTACGGGGTCGCCGTCGTCACCCTGGTGTACGTCGGGGCGGGTTTCCCCTACGGCCCCGTCTTCGTCAGCCTCGCGGTGGCCTGCTTCGCCGCGGTGATCGCCGGGCGGCGAAGAGCCGCCTGGGGCGCCGTCGGGGTGCTGTGGGCCGGGCATCTGCTCATCGGTCACTGGCTCTACCGGTGGCTCCCGCCCGCCGGCGACGGTCCGGCGCCCTGGGCGCAGGAGCTGGGCATCACCGCCTGGGTTCTGGCCATCCTCGCCGTCTCCGAGCTGGTCCGCGTACGCCGCGAGCAGTGGGCCCGCGAGCGGGCCGAGCGGGTGGCCGCGGAGAGACGCCGGGTGGACGAGGAACGGCTGCGGATCGCCCGCGAACTGCACGACGTACTCGCCCACAGCATCTCGGTGATCAACGTCCAGGCAGGGGTCGGGCTGGCCCTGCTCGACACCGATCCCGAGCAGGCGCGTACGGCGCTCACCACCATCAAGGCGGCCAGCAAGGAGGCGCTGGGCGAGGTCCGTCAGGTCCTCGACACCCTGCGGGCCCCCGGGGACGCTCCGCGTACCCCCGCCCCGGGTCTCGACCGGCTCCCCGAGCTGGTGGAACAGGCCGCCGCGGCCGGGCTCACCGTGGAGGTCTCGGTCGAGGGGTCCCCTCGGGCGCCGGCACCCGGCATGGACCTGGCGGCGTTCCGCATCCTTCAGGAGGCGCTGACCAATGTGGTGCGGCACTCCGGCTCGCGCACCGCCCGTGTCCGTCTCGGCTGGCAGCCGGGCGTCCTGGAGCTGCGTGTGGACGACGAGGGCCCGGCCACCGGCGACCCGGCGGGCGGCAGTGGCAACGGTCTGGTCGGAATGCGCGAGCGGGCATCGGCCCTGGGTGGCACCATCGAGGCCGGTCCGCGTCCGGACGGCGGTTTCCGGGTGGTGGCGCGGCTCCCGCTGAAGGCCGTCTCGATCCAGGAGGATCCGTGATCCGCGTACTGCTCGCCGACGATCAACTGCTGGTGCGGGCGGGGTTCCGGGCTCTGCTCGACGCCCAGCCGGACATCGAGGTGGCGGGCGAGGCCGCGGACGGGGAGGAGGCCGTCCGGCTGGTCCGGGAGCTGCGCCCGGACGTGGTGCTGATGGACATCAGGATGCCGGTGCTGGACGGACTGGCCGCCACCCGCAGGATCACCGGGGACGGGGAACTGGCTGCCGTCCGGGTGGTCATGCTCACCACGTTCGAGCTCGACGAGTACGTCTTCGAGGCAGTTCGCTCCGGCGCCTCCGGCTTCCTCGTCAAGGACACCGAGCCCGCGGAGCTGCTGCGCGCGGTCCGTGCGGTGGTCGAGGGTGACGCCCTGCTCTCCCCGGGCGTCACGCGCAGGCTGATCGCCGAGTTCGCGGCCCGATCGAAGGAGCCCGCCGCCGCGGCCGAGCTGGAACGGCTCACGGACCGGGAGCGGGAGGTGATGGCGCTGGTGGGCATGGGCCTGTCCAACGAGGAGATCGCCCGCCGTCTGGTGGTCAGCCCGCTCACCGCGAAGACGCACGTCAGCCGCACGATGGTGAAGCTCGGGGCCCGGGACCGCGCCCAGTTGGTGGTACTGGCCTACGAATCCGGGCTGGTGCGGCCCGGCTGGCTCGGCTGACGGCGGCGCCCCGCCTCGCCGTACTCCCGGGGAAGTAGCCGCGGTACAGCCGGCCGTACGACGACCGGCACCCCCTCCCGCGGCCACTCTCGAAGCAAGACGAGAAGTCCACGCTTCCCGAGGAGCTGAACCGACATGAACACCCTCACCACCCTCGCCCACGACGGGCCCGGCCCGTGGATCCTGTTCTTCCCGCTGGTCTGGGCGGCGGTCGTGATCGCCGTCGTGACCGTGCTGCGCCGCACGGTGTGGCGCGGCCGCCGGGCACCGTGGCAGAGCCGCGGCGCGGCGTACGGCGAGCACTCGCCGATCTCGATCCTGGGCCGCCGATTCGCCTCCGGCGAGATCGACGAGGACGAGTACTGGCGTCGACTGTCCGTCCTGGACGAGCAGTTCGGCCGCTCCCTCAAGGACGGTGCGGCATGAGCACCGCGACCACGGTTCCGGGCGGCGGCGAGGTCGTCGCCGCCCGGGTCGTCGACGCCGTGAAGGTCTACGGCCGTGGCGATACCGAGGTACGGGCCCTGGACCGGGTGAGCGTGGCCTTCCCGGCCGGCCGGTTCACCGCGATCATGGGGCCGTCCGGATCGGGCAAGTCCACCCTGATGCACTGCGCCGCCGGACTGGACACCCTCACCTCCGGGTCGGCCTACATCGGCGGTACGGAGCTGGGCGCCCTCGACGACCGCAGGCTCACCCTGCTGCGGCGCGAGCGCGTGGGCTTCGTCTTCCAGGCCTTCAACCTGATCCCCACCCTCACGGTCGCCGAGAACATCACGCTCCCTCAGGACCTCGCCGGCATCCGCGGGGACGCCGCCTGGCTCGACGGTCTCATCGACGTCGTGGGTCTGCGCGACCGGCTGCACCACCGGCCCGCCGAGCTGTCCGGCGGTCAGCAGCAGCGCGTCGCGGTCGCCCGCGCCCTCGCGGGCAGCCCCGACGTCGTCTTCGCGGACGAGCCGACCGGCAACCTCGACTCCCGCTCGGGCGAGGAGGTCCTCGGGCTGCTGGGCCGCGCGGTGCGCGAGATGGGACGTACGGTCGTCATGGTCACCCACGATCCGGTGGCCGCCGCCCATGCCGACGCGGTCGTCTTCCTCGCGGACGGGCGGCTGGTGGACCGGATGGAGGGCCCGACCGCCGACCGCGTGCTGGACCGGCTCAAGGCCTTCGACACGCGGACGCCGCGGGCGGATCCGGCATCGGCTTCGGCTTCGGCTTCGGCTTCGGCCAAGGCGGCCAAGGCGGCAGCCGCAGCTTCGACGGGGGCGGAGTCATGAGCGCCCCCCGAACCCTCTGGCGGCTCGCCGCCGCCTCGCTGCGCGCGCACGGACGGCGCTTCGCCGGGACCTTCTCGGCCGTCCTGCTAGGCGTCGCGTTCCTCGCCGGAACGCTCGTCATGGGCGACACCCTGCGCACGAGCTTCGACAGCATGTTCGCGAGCGCCGCGAGCGGGAGCGACGCGGTCGTCCGCAGCTCCCGCGTCGTCACCGTCCCGGGCGCGGCCCAGGGCAGCCGACAGCCCGTGTCCACCGCGCTCGTGGAACAGATCCGCCGTACGCCGGGCGTGGCCGCCGCGGCCGCCGGCATCGAGGGCGCCGGGCAGCTCCTCGGCGCGAACGGCGAACCGATCGGCGGCCAGGGCCCGCCCACCCTCGCCGGCAACTGGATCACGGACCCGGAACTCAATCCGTACCGGCTCGCGGAAGGCCGCGCGCCCGAGCGCTCGGGCGAGGTGGTCGTCAACCGGGCCACCGCCGTCAAGGGCGGGCTGAAACTCGGCGACACGACCGTACTGCGCACCCCCGACCCGGTCCGGGTGACCGTCGTCGGCCTGGTCACCTTCGGCGGCGCGGACGGCATGGCGCAGGTCACGTACACGGGCATGACCGAGGCGGACGCGGCGAAGTACCTGACGTCCGGCCCCGGCCAGGCGGCGGCCATCCACGTGCGGGCCGGCCCCGGCACCAGCGAGCGGGAACTCGTGGAGGCGCTGGAACCGGTGCTTCCACAGGGCGTCGAGGCGATCACCGGCCAGGAATCGGCCGAGGAGAACAGCGAGATGATCTCCGGAAGGTTCCTGACGCTGTTCACCACGCTCCTGCTGGTCTTCTCCGGCATCGCCCTGCTCGTCGCCACCTTCGGCATCCACAACACCTTCGCGATCGTCGTCGCCCAACGCACCCGCGAGAACGCCCTGCTGCGCGCCCTCGGTGCCTCGCGCCGCCAGGTCGTCGCAGGCACCCTGGCCGAGGCCGGCGTCGTCGCGGTCGTCGCCTCGGCGGCCGGACTACTGGGCGGCGTCGGCATCGCCGCCGGGCTCCAGGCCCTCTTCCCCGCGATCGGATTCCCCTTCCCCGAGGGCGACTTGGTGATCAGCGGCCTGTCGATGCTGCTCCCGCTCGCCGTGGGCGTCGTCGTCTGCCTCGGCTCCGCGCTGCTGCCCGCGATCCGCGCCGGGCGGACGGCTCCGCTGGCCGCGCTGCGCGAGAGCTCCGTGGACCACGCGGGGACCTCACGCACCAGGACGGTCATCGGCGCCGGGACGGGCGCGGCCGCCGTCGTGGCCCTCGCGGTCGGGGCGCTGTGGGTACCGTCGCTGTGGCTGTCCGGGGCGGGCGCGGTACTGGCCACGGCCTCGTTCGTCGTGCTGGGCCCGGTCGTGTCCTCGTACGCCGTACGGTTCCTCGCGCGCCCGCTGGAACGGCTGCGCGGGGTGACGGGAGTCCTTGCGGCGCGGGGCGCGCTGCGCAGTCCCCGCCGGACGGCTTCGACCGCGACCGCGCTGATGATCGGCGTCGCCGTCGTCTCGCTGTTCACCGTCTTCGGGGCCTCCCTCAAGGCGACCATGGACCGTACGGTGTCCCGGTCCTTCGCCGGTGACGTCGCCATCAGCGCGCCCGCGTTCGGCGCGGGCGGAAGCGGTCTCAGCCCCGGCCTGGCCCAGGCCGTCGCGGCGCTCCCCGAGGTGGCGAGCGCGGTCGGGCTGGGCAAGGGGGTCGCGGAGGTCGACGGCTCCGGGCGCGCGCTGACCGTCACCGACCCGGCCGCCCTCGCGGTCGGCCTGGACCTGGGTCGCGTCGACGGACGGCTGGACGCGCTCGGGACGGACGGGATCGCCGTGGCCGCGAAGGAAGCGGACCGGCACGGGTGGCGGCCCGGCAGCCCGGTCCGACTCGCCTTCACCGACGGGCAGGAGCAGACCTTCACGGTCCGCGCGGTCTACGCGAACGCGGAGCTCGCGGGCGACTACGTCGTCACGCGCGCGGCTTGGGCCCCGCACCGGGCGCAGGACACCGACTCGCTGGTCGCCGTGTCCTTCAAGGAGGGGGTGCCGCTCGCGGAGGGGGTGGCGGCGGTCGAGCGGACGGCCGAGCGCTTCGGCGGCCCGGAGGTGCAGACGCGCGAGGCGTACGCGGAGTCCTCGGCGGGCGGCATCGACATGATGCTCACCCTCGTCTACGCGTTGCTCGCCCTCGCCGTGCTGATCGCCCTGCTGGGCATCGCCAACACGCTCACGCTCGCGGTGCACGAGCGCACCCGCGAGTTGGGGCTGCTGCGGGCGGTCGGCCAGAGCCGCGCCCAGCTGCGGGCCATGGTCCGCTGGGAGTCGGTCCTGGTCGCCGCCTTCGGCACGGCCGGGGGTCTGGCGCTGGGCGCCGTCCTCGGGTGGGTCCTGGTGAAGGCCTCGGACGGGACGAGTGAGAGCGCGTTCGCGTTCGCCGTCCCACCGCTCCAACTGGCCGTGGTCGCGGCGGTGGGTGTTGCGGCCGGCGTCCTGGCGGGTTGGCGCCCGGCCCGACGGGCAGCCCGCCTGGACATCCTGCGCGCCGTCGCCGCCGAGTAGCCGGCCCTATGCCGTCTGGCGGCCGAAACCGGCCGCCAGACGGCCCAGGGTGGTGCGCATCCCCGCGCGGTTGATCTCGACACGGCGCTCCGGGCTCGTCCCGGCGAATACGGAGCCGAGGAGGTCGGTCAGCCGGGCACCGGGGCCCCGGCGCAGGTCCTGCCAGGTCTCGGTGACGAGCGTCCCGTCGCCCTGCGGCTCGAAGCGGTAACCCCACCGGGCGATGGGCAGCCCGAAGATGCCCACGTCGAAGGTGAACTCACCGTGTCCGGCGGGACCTTCGGGAGCCCGCAGGGCCACGATCCGGCCCACCGTGAACCAGAGGAACGGCCCGCGCCGGTTGAATCCGGCGAACCGGCTGCCGACGCCGGCCGGAGGGCGCGGCACCCACACCTTGCGGCATTCCGGGCTCCATCGGCCCATGTTCCGCAGGTCGGACACCACGGCGTGGACGTCCGCGGGCTCGGCGTCCACCACGATCTGCTCCTGCAGGCTCCACTGGCGCTCAGACACCGGTATCCCGCCCGGGCGCCGCGGTGGAGCAGGCCGAACAAGCGATCGTATCCATGGGCGGAGTGTACGGCCTGTCCTCGGCGGTCAGCGGGGGGTCCGTGCGGCCTCTGCCACTTCGAGGATCGTGTCCATGAACAGCCGGGCGCGGGCGGATTCGCTGCCGACGGGCCACATCAGCCCGTACTGGACGGGCGGCGCGTCCCGGAAGGGGACGAAGGCGACTCCGGGGTGCATGTGATGGTGGACGGCACGCGCGCAGACCGCGGTGACGCCCTTGCCCGCGCTGACCTCGGGGAGGACTTCCTGCCAATAGGTGACGGCGCGGCCGCGCGGGACCGGCTTGCCCGAGGGAGTACGGGAGGGGAAGTGCGACTCCTGCCAGTAGTCCGGGATGTCCCCGGCGATGGTGATGAGCGGGGCCTCGGCGAAGTCCTCCAGGGAGACGGTGTCCTGTCGGGCGAGCGGGTGGTCCGCGGGGACGAGGAGAGCCCGGGGTTCGTTGAGGACGACGGCGCCCGTGGTGATGTCCGGCTCGTCGATCGGGAATTCGGAGAGCTGGAGATCGAGTTCACCGGCGCGCAGGGCGCCGAGGGGGTCGTGGATGAGGACTTCCCGGATGCGGAGGTCGACATCGGGATGGCGCATGCGGAAGACATCGGCGGCTCGCACGACGAGATCGCCGCACCACAGGGTGGTGTAGCCGACGCGCAGGACGCCGCTGACCACGCCCGTCGCGGCCATCGCCTTCTGCAGGCCGGCCCTCAGCTGGTCGTACGCCGGCCGCAGGTCGTCGTGGAGCTGCTGTCCCGCGGGTGTGATGCACACGGTGCGGCTGGTACGGGTGAACAGCGGCGTCCCGATGCGGCGTTCCATCTGCTTGAGCGTCTGGCTGACCCGGCCGGTGCTGACGTGCAGCCGGGCCGCCGCGCGGCCGAAGTGCAGTTCATCGGCGAGGGCGAAGAGCGTTTCCAGTTCGAACCGTTCCAACACGCGCCGCTCCACACCGTTGAGTCTGCCTAAAGGAAGCGTTCCATGATCGCTCCTTGATGGGGGGTAAACCAACCCGCAGGGTATTCCTGGGTGCTCCGGAAACACGGCCTTCCGGGCAGCGACGGAACCCTTCCTGGAGGCACGGGGCATGAGCAAGCTGGTGGCGGTGATCTACCTGTCGATGGACGGTGTGGTGGAGGAACCTTCGTGGACGGCGCCTTTCCGGACCGACGATCACGGCAAGTTCCAGGCGGGCCAGCTGGCTCGGAGTCGGGCGCTCGTGCTGGGCAGGAAGACCTACGAAGGGATGTCGAAGGCATGGTCCACCATGGGGGACGCCGACGAGGGCGCGGCACGGTTGAACCACATGCCCAAGTACGTCGCCTCGACGACCTTGAAGAACCCGCAGTGGAACGCCGCGGTCCTGAAGGGGAACGTGGCCGAGGCAGTGGCCGGGCTCAAGGGCGAGCCCGGGCGGGACCTCCTGGTCTACGGCAGCGGCCGACTCGTCAACTACTTCCTCGAGCACCATCTCATCGACGAACTCAAGCTGTTCCTCCACCCGGTCGTCGTGGGCGGCGGGCAGCGGCTGTTCCCCGACAGTGGCGACAGCACGACGTGGACGCTCGCGGGCACGACCACCTTCGACTCGGGAGCGATCGTCCTCGACTACCGTCCGATCGCGGCGGCGGGGTCGGCGCCGGAAGCGAAGGCACGGCCCCCCGCATGACACGGCCGGACCGGGTCGTCGGTCAGGGCAGGTCGGCGGTCGGCGGGTCCGCGTCGTACACGTGGGGGGCGTCCGAGTCCCACTCCACCAGGGGGGTGTCGCCGAGGACGGCCTCGTCGGGATCCGGCAGGCCGGCCAGCCGGAGGAACTCGATGACGTCCTCATCGGAACGGGCCAGCCCCAGGGACTGCTCGCCTGTCCCGGTGCGCAGGGTCACCTGGCGCCCTCCCGAAGGGAAGATGCGGTGCACGACGACGGGTGCGTGATGCATACCCCCACCCTCTCCCCGCCGGCCCGCCCCGGCACCCCGGGGACTCCCGGGATGGGCTCAGCGGGTGGCGCCGGTGAGGTGGCGCGTGCCGAAGTCCCTCGCCGTCCGCACGAACGCTTGCAGCAGGGCGCTCTCGTCCGCGGTGGGCCAGACGAGCGCCCACTCCGTGACCGGGGCGTCGTGGATGGGCAGGAAGGCGATGCCGGGAGGCGTGTAGTAGTGGGGGACGTGGGCGTTGAGGGGGCAGGCCATCTGCCCGGCCGCGATGAGGGCGAGGATCTCGTGGAAGGTCCGGGCCGCCGGCCCGCGCTCGATACGGCGTCCATTCGGGGTGTACGCGGGGATCATGGCCTCGAACCAGTACCCGGGCACCTCGGGGCCCGGGTCGAGTACGCGCAGGTCGCCGAGGTCCTCCAGGGACGCCGTCCCTCGCTCCACCAGGGGGGAGTCCGCGGCGACGGCGAGCACGCGGTCCTCGGTCAGCACCGTGGGGCCGATGCTCAGGTCGGGTTCGTGGACGGGCCGCCAGATCAGTTGCAGGTCGATCTTGCCGGCGCGCAGCGGCTTGAACGGTTCACTGAAGTGGATTTCCACGATCTCGACATCACACTCGGGGTACCGGGCGTGGAAGGCATCGATCAGGGGGCGCAGTTCGTGGCCCAGTATGCCCATGGCGCCCAGCCGCAGTGTCCCCCGCACGCCCTGCGCGGCCTCGCTCGCCCGGGCGATCCCGCCCTGGATCAGGTCGTACGCCTGCTGGAGTTCGGCACGCAGGACCTTGCCGACGGGGGTCAGGGTCACGGTGCGGCTCGTCCGGTCGAAGAGGGTGGCGCCGATGCGCCGTTCCTGCTTCTTGATCGCCTGGCTGACCCGGGCCTGGGAGATCCGCAGCCGTTCGGCGGTCCGGCCGAAGTGCAGTTCTTCCGCCAGGGCCAAAAAGATCTCTATGTCACGTAGTTCCATGGCCGCCCCCGTACCGCGATAACCGCAAGGTTATTGATCAACCCAAGAAGTTTACGTTGATCGTGACGTGGCGCCGGTGGAAGGTGGAGCCGTCCGGCGAATGCCCCGGCCGATCCACCCGGCACCGGTTCCCTACTCCCCCGCCCCCCATTTCCCGGAGGAATCGATCATGCGCAGCCGCCTATCCGCGGGAGGAGAGAGACAGCCGTGAGCGACAGGCTCGACATGACGGTGATGTACGCGACGCACAACAAGCTGCGACGGGAGCTGCGGCACATCGCCCAGGCCACCGCCCGGTTCGAATCGGAACCCCGGTGCATCCTGCGCGTGGGCGCCGACTGGGAAATGTTCAGGCGGACCCTGTCCGCCCACCAGTCCGCCGAGGACGACGCGCTGTGGCCGCCGCTGCGCCAGGCCCTCGAGGGCCGACCGTACGACCTCACGCGGCTGGAGGCGATGGAAGCCGAGCACGCCGCGATCGCGGCGCTCGTCGGTGCCATCAACGGGGCCCTGACCGCCCCCGGCATCGCCCTGGACCTGTTCGGTGAGCTCACCGAAGCCCTGCTGTCCGGTCTGCGCGGGCATCTCGACCACGAAGAGGAGGCCTTGTTCCCGCTGGTCCAGGCCGCCTTGGGCGAGGACGCGTGGGACCGCTTCCGGCAGGTGCACGCCCGCCGGGTCGGACCGTACGCACCCCAGCTCCTGCCGTGGCTCCTGGACGGCGCCGACGAGCAGACGGTGTCCTCCGTGCTGGCCTCGTTCCCGGCGCCCGCGCGGCGGGCGTACGTGCACCGGTGGCGGCTCTCCTCCGAGGCACTCGACCGCTGGAGCGCCGAGGCCACCGTGCCGGCCCGGCCTGAACCGACCTGACCCGCCTGACCCGACCTGACCCGGCCTCACCACCGAGGCCCCGAGCCATCGGCTTCCGTATCGCTGCGGCGACGGCTGCCCTGGCGGGATCACGCTGCTGGACCGGTGCGGCGGTCCGGCGGCCGACCATCCTGCCGGTATGGCGGGCCCGCAGGGCATCCGCCTGATCCCCTTCATTTCCGACCCTCAAGGAATTCCTCATGTGCAAGCGCTTCGACGTCGTCGTACTCGGTGCGGGGCCCGGCGGTTACGTCGCCGCCATCCGCGCCGCCCAACTGGGCAAGCGGGTCGCGATCGTGGAGGAGAGGTACTGGGGCGGTGTCTGCCTCAACGTCGGCTGCATCCCCACGAAGGCGCTGCTGCGCAACGCCGAACTGGCGCACCTCTTCACGCACGAGGCCAAGACCTTCGGCATCGAGGTGGAGGGCCGGGTGTCGTTCGACTACGGCGCGGCGTTCCGGCGCAGCCGCCAGGTCGCCGACGGCCGGGTCAAGGGCGTCCACTTCCTGATGAAGAAGAACGGGATCACGAAGTTCGACGGCCGGGGCACCTTCCTGGACGCGAACACCCTCGAGGTCGCCCAGTCGGACGGCACCATCTGCGCGATCTCCTTCGACAACTGCATCATCGCGACCGGCGCCACACCGCGGCTGCTGCCCGGCACGCGGCGCAGCGAGCGGGTGGTGACGTACGAGGAGCAGATCCTCAGCGACGGCGTGCCGGATTCGATCGTGATCGCGGGCGCCGGCGCCATCGGCATCGAATTCGCCTACGTACTGCACAACTACGGCGTGAAGGTCACCATCGTCGAGTTCCTGGACCGGATCGCCCCGCTGGAGGACGCCGACGTGTCCGCCGAGCTCGCCAGGCGGTACCGCAGGCTCGGCATCGACGTGCTCACGTCGACCAGGGTCGAGGAGATCGACGAGTCGGGCCCGCGGGTGCGCGTGACGGTCACCGGGAAGGACGGCGCGCAGAAGGTCCTGGAGGCCGACAAGGTGCTCCAGGCGATCGGCTTCGCGCCGAACGTCGCGGGGTACGGCCTGGAGGCCACGGGCGTACGTCTCACAGAGCGCGGCGCGATCGAGGTCGACGGCCGCTGCCGTACCTCGGCGGCGCACATCTACGCCATCGGCGACGTCACGGCCAAGCTGATGCTCGCGCACACCGCCGAGGCGATGGGCGTCGTCGCCGCCGAGACGATCGCGGACGCGGAGACGATGGAGCTGGACTACGCGATGATCCCGCGCGCCACCTACTGCCAGCCGCAGATCGCGAGCTTCGGGTGGACCGAGGCGCAGGCCAGGGAGAAGGGGTTCGACGTCGCGGTCGCCAAGTTCCCGTTCACCGCCAACGGGAAGGCGCACGGCCTGGGCGACACTGCCGGCTTCGTGAAGCTGATCAGCGACGCCACACACGGCGAGATCATCGGAGCCCACCTGATCGGCCCCGACGTCACCGAGCTGCTGCCGGAGCTGACCCTGGCCCAGCAGTGGGATCTGACCGTGCACGAGGTCGCCCGCAACGTGCACGCCCATCCGACCCTGGGCGAAGCCGTCAAGGAGGCCGTCCACGGACTGGCCGGCCACATGATCAACTTCTGAGCCCGATCCGAGAGGCCCGGCCGCGCCCCGGAGCACGTCATCCCCGCGCCCGGCATCCACGGCCGGGGCGCCGGCGGGCCGACCCAACCCCAAGCACCAGGAGGAAACACCTCATGACGACCCAGCAGATCTCCGACGCCGAACTCGCCGGACAGCCCGCCGCCTACTGGACCGGAGTCGCCTACGAGGCGCTCGTCGCGTTCACCCGGGCGCGGATGAACGACAAGGGCTACACCCACCCCCAGCTGTGGCTGTTGCGCAACCTGTCGGAGAACGACATCTCGCCCGACGGCAAGGGGATGACCCTGGTCGAGCTGCGGGAGGCCATGGCCTCCTACATCCGGCCCGAGGACGACCTGGCCGCGGAGTCCGAGGTGCTGGTGGACCGCGGCTGGCTGACCCGGGACGCCGAGAACCGGCTGTGGCTCACCGAGGAGGGGGAGCAGGCCCGCGTCGACCTCGCACGCAACGCCCCCGCGATCCGTGCCGCCCTCCACGAAGGCATCGACGACGCGGACTACGTCACCACCCTGAAGGTGCTCCGGCAACTGATCCGCAACGCGGGCGGCACGGTCGCCTGACAGACCGAGCAGGCCCGATCCACAAGACCCCCTAGGCCTTGCGGCCACCGACGGGGGCGGCGGCGTCGGTGATGCGGAACATCGAGGGGTCCGGGTAGGTCGCCTTCTCCGCCTGCAGCACCTCCTCGATCGTCGTGCGGAAGGCGTCGTCGAAGAGGCCCACCGATTGCAGCAGCCGCAGGCCCCGCAGGGTCGGGTCGAGCAGCGGACGGGCCATCCGGGCGGCGCCGCCGGAGACGGCGGTGAAGCCCGTCCGCGACATCTCGTACCGTCCGGCCACCCGATCCTCGAAGCCCGCGCTCGCGTAGCCGACGACGAGCGCGAGGTCGGTGAGGAACTTGCGGGCGCCGCGGGCCATCTCCTCGGCGCCCTGGAGGGTCTGGACGGAGCCGCCCGCCACCTTGAAGTCGTCGCCGTTGCGCTGCAGACCGCGTGCCTCGTACACGGCGAGTGCCTCCTCGAAGAGCCGGCCCGCCTCGTCGACCGTCTTCATCGCCGTCACGAGCTGCTCGATGTCGATCTCGCGCTTCACTCTGCCTCCAGATCCGGAACGGTGCTGCACAGACCGTAGGAGGCGAAACCTCCGCTACGGAACACCCGTGCGGCGGCGAGATCTGCCCGCCCCCGAAGGGCTCCCGGCCCCTCCCCCGCTTCGGGTTCCCAACTCACCACGCCCTCTTGCGGCTTGAGCCCCCAGCTCTCAACAATGCGCATGACAACCGAAGGATCTTCGGTCGTGTTTTGTCCTCAGAGGGGAACCCCCACATGAAGAAGCCTCTCGTCGGCGCGTTACTCACCCTGCTCCTGATCGGAGCGGCGGCCGCCCCCGCGGCGGCCTCGGGCCAGGCCGCCGTCACGGTCGACTTCGCGGGCACCGTCGCGCTGAGCAACTGCTCCGGCTCCGTCGTCCGCGCGCCCGCGTCGCAGCCCAACGACCCCGCGCTCGTCCTGTCCAACGGGCACTGCCTGGAAACCGGCTTCCCGGCGGCCGGCGAAGTCATCAAGGACCAGCGGTCCAGCCGCTCGTTCAGCCTGCTCAACTCGTCCGGAACCAAGGTCGCGACGCTGCGCGCGAGCAAGATCTCGTACGCGACGATGACCGACACGGACATCTCGATCTACCAACTGACCAAGACCTACGCCCAGATCCAGAGCCAGTACGGCATCAGCCCGCTGACCCTGAACGACGCGCACCCGGTGCAGGGTTCGGCGATCAGCGTGGTGTCGGGGTACTGGAAGCGGATCTACAACTGCGACATCGACGGCTTCGCCTACCGCCTCAAGGAGGGCGACTGGACCTGGAAGGACTCGGTCCGCTACACCTCGTCCTGCAACACCATCGGCGGCACCTCCGGTTCGCCGGTGATCGACAGGACGACGGGCAAGGTCGTCGCCGTCAACAACACGGGCAACGAGGACGGCGCGAGCTGCACCGTGAACAACCCGTGCGAGGTGGACCAGAACGGCAACGTGACGGTCCGCCAGGGCATCAACTACGCGCAGGAGACGTACATCATCGTCCCCTGCATAGGCCCCAAGAACGTGATCGACCTGAACCGGCCCGGCTGCGTCCTGCCCAAGCCGTAGCACCCCGCGCGGGCATCCCCGCCCGAGTCTCCCCGCCCGACCCGAAAAGCCCCACGGCCGGGCCCCGGGCGGGGATACTCGGACGCGTGGAACTGCACATCGATCACCGCTGGCTGCTGGAGCGGCAGGAGGCCCTGTTCAAGGACGTGGAAGTGGCCGACCACTCCGCCCTGGTCGCCGCCGTCGCCCGGCACCGGGTCAACACGCCGAGCCTGGACGTGGACGACCCCGACGCCTATTGGCGCGCGGCCGCCCTGCTCGAAGCGATCGTCCTGCTCCGCCCGCTCCCGGACTCCAACGAGTACTTCGCGTACGGGGTCGCCGTCGCGTACGTCGAGGCGTCCGGGGGGACGGTGGACGCCTCCTACGAGCAGTGGCGCGAGCTCATCACGGACATCCGCACGCTCCGCGCCACCGTCTACGACGTCGCCGACCGCCTGCGCTCCTGGCGGAGCGCGTAGCGGGAGCGGGAGCAGGAGCAGGAGCGGGAACCGAGGCCGGGGTCAGCGCCTGCGCTGGGCTGGGGTCCCGACGAGGAGCGCGTCGCTGACGAGCCGCGCGCCGCGGGAGAGGCGGCTCAGCTGTTCCAGCTCCACCGCGTACATCCGGATCGTGTTCTCTATGACGGACTCGGCCATGCCCAGCATGGGCAGTTCGGCCCGGCTGGTCTGCATGGCCACCCGTACCGCGCGCATCTCGTGCTGCAACTGGAGCTGGACGTGCCGGGCCAGGAGTGCGTGGTGGCGGGTCAGGGTCAGGTAGCCGCCGTAGCGGGCCGGCAGGAGGTCCCGCAGCCAGCGCGTGGCGCTGCGTTCCCAGTCGTGGGTCCCGGGGGCCTTGACCTGCAGGGGCCAGTCCGGGCTGCGCGTGAGGGTCGCCGTCTGGGGCATTCTCGTCACTTCCGAGTGGTGTCGAAACTCTGATCGAGACGTTGCTTGGGGGCGGCCTCGGTCCAGGGGTTGACCGAGGCCGCCATGGGCGCCCTGCGGGATCCGTAAGCCTGGACTCGGCATTCGTCACGACGTGAGGAGGTTCGTCGTGCCGGCTGCCCGTTCGGGAGGACTTGGGGAGAGTCCTCCTTGGCATCTTGGTGGATCCGGAGCGCCGCCGTCAGTAAACATATATACCGTCGAGTAGGCAAGGGTATGAAAAATTTCATGCACCTTGATGCATGAATATGTCCAGGTCGAAGCCGGTTCGAGCGGCCTCGGGAGGGGGCGGTCCTACAGGAAGAAGTGGTGCTGCTCGGCAGCGTGCTCGTACTGCTCCAGCCGGGCCTGCGTGCGCTCCGGGTCGGCGTCGGCCATCGACTGGAGCAGGGCCGCGGAGAGCATCCCGGGGGCCGCGTACGAGTCGAACACCAGGCGCGAGCCGGTCCCGGCGGTCAGCACCACGTCCGCCTCGTCCACCAGCGGCCCGACGGTCGGGTCCGTGATCAGTACGACGCGCAGCCCCGCGCTGCGGGCGGACCGGAGCGCGGCCAGGGTCTCCTTGGCGTGCCGGGGCATGGCGAAGGCCAGCACCCACGTCCCGCCGGCCGCCCTGGACTGGAGCAGGGCGTCGAAGGCGACGCTCCCGCCGCGGGTCACCAGGCGTACGTCGGGGTGGATGCGCCGGGCCGCGTACGCGAAGTACTCCGCGAGCGAGACCGAGATGCGCAGGCCGAGGACGGTCAGGGGGACCGAGGCCGCCAGGTCGCGGCCGATGTCGAGCACCTGGTTGGTGTCGGCGAGCAGCCTGCGTACGTTCTCCAGGTTCTCGATCTCGGCGTCGACGGCGGCCTGCAGCTCGTTGCGGCGGATCTGCTCGCGGGTGTCGGGGGCTCCGGCGACCGCGCTCAGCGCGATCGGCTGGAGCACGTCGCGCAGGGCCGGGTAGCCGCTGAAGCCGAGGGAGGCGGCGAAGCGGGTCACGGACGGCTGGCTGACGCCCACCCGCTCGGCGAGTTCGGTGATCGAGAGGAACGCGGCTTCGGTGAGGTGGTCGATCAGGTACTGGGCGATGCGCCGCTGGCCGGGGGACAGCCGGTGGCCGTCGAAGAGCGCGAGGAGCCGGTCGGCCGGAGGGCGGACCTCCTGGGACGACTGATCGCTCGGCTTGATCGCGGCCGCCTGCGCGCGTGCCTGCTGCCCCGATGACACGGGAGGGCCTCCTTCTCACCGACACTCGCGCTCAAACATAACTCACAGCGCACCTTACGAAGATCAATCCTGGGCGCGGGAGGTGACCGGGGCGTCGGTGCGGTCGCCCAGGAACTCGTACCAGCGACGCTGCAGGGAGAGGTAGCGGGTGTCCGCCTCGACGAGGTCGAGGAAGGAGCCGATCGTCGTGGCGAGCCGCTCACCGAGGCCCTCGTCGGCGAGGGCGCCGGTCTCCGCGAACGCGTGGTGCGCGCCCGCGAGGCTGAACATGTCGGGGTAGACGCGGGCGCCGAGGTGCTCCAGCGGGACGCGCAGGGCCCAGAGCCCGCGGTTGCCGCCGACCATCGAGGGCGAGGCGGAGACCAGCATGGCCTGCTTGTCCTTGAAGGGCTGCGGGCGGTACCGGGAGACCCAGTCGATGGCGTTCTTCAGTACGCCCGGGACGGAGGCGTTGTACTCCGGGGAGGCGATGACCAGCGCCTGCGCGGCCTCGATCCGCTCGCACAGGGCCAGCGCCCCCTTCGGCAGCCCCTCGTCGGCCTCCGCGTCGCCGTCGTAGGGCGGCATGGGGAAGTCCCCGAGCGTGGCGGGGTCGGCGACCGCCCCGGCCCGGCCGATCTGGGCGGCGACGAGGGCCGCGAGGCGCGCGTTGACCGATCCCGTGCGGGAGGACCCGGAGAGGACGAGTACGCGCAGGGAGCCGCGGCCGTGCTCGCCGTCGTGCGGACGGGCCGGATCCGTCGGGAAGTGGTCGGGGTCGTGATCGGTCTGGGTCATCACCGTCTCCTGATCTTCCTGCTGGGAGGTGGGGCACGCGCGGCGGGACCCGCACACGCGGTGTGCGGGTCCCGTCCGGGCCGCCGGGTCACTTGGCGCGGGGGTTCTCCCAGCGGTAGAACTCGTGGGCCATCGCGTCCTTCGGACTGCGCCAGGTCTCCGGGTCGTGCGGACTGACGTACGCGGTCAGCCGGTCGCTGAGCTGCCGGAACTCGGGGTGGTCGGTGACCTTCGCGATGGCCGGGCCCGGGGGCCGGTCCGACTCGATGAGGTGGAGGTACACGTCACCGAACTGGAACAGGCTTCGGCGGGTGACCCCGACCAGGTGCGGGAGTTCACCGGCGTCCGAGTCGGCGAACAGGTCGGCGATGTCGGGGGCCGACTCCGGCGCCATCCGGGCGACGATGAGAGCGCGGTGCTTGCTGTGCATCCTGCTGTGCGCCTTTCGTTTCAGAGACGGTCGGCGGCGGGGAACCGGCTCGCGTGCTGCTCGATCTTGTCCCGGATCAGCGCCATCTGGATCTTGGAGTTCCGGTTGATGTTGTCGGTCATCCACGCGTCGTCGACCGGGGCCGTCGGCTTCATCGCGAAGTCCTGGGTCCACTTCATCCGCGTGCCGCCGCCCGGCACTTCGGAGTACTGCCAGTGGATGTCCATGTGGGCGAACGGGCCGGTCTCCACGCGCCGCGCCCTGACCTGGAGGCCCTTGCGGTCGACGGTCCGCTCCGAGACCCAGCTCCACACGGTCCCGTTCTCGTCGGGGTGCATGGTCAGCCGGAAGCGGGTGGTGTCCCCCTTCTCTTCGAGGATGTCGAGCGAGGCGTACTCGCTGAACAGCTTCGGCCAGTTCGGCAGGTCGTTGGTCACCTCCCACACGATGTCGACGGGCGCGTTGACGGTGATCTCGTTCTCGGTGTGTCCTGCCATCTCATGCTCCGGTCATCAGGCTGTTGTTGACGAGGTCGAGGAATTCCCCGGGGGTCTTGCAGCGGTCGGCGTCGGTGGGCAGGGCCCGTCCGCGCCGGTTCTCCAGCTCGCCGACGATGCCCAGCAGGCCCAGCGAGTCGAGGCCGTAGTCGTCGAAGGCGGAGTCCGGACGGTTCGCCATCTCGGAGGGGTCGACGGTGATGCCGGCGGTCTTCATCAGGGCCGCCAGCTCCTCCAGGGTCAGTCGGTCGGACATGGTCGCTTCTCTCTCTTCGTGGAACGGGACCGCACGAGTCCCTCCGGACTACTGGGGCGCCGAGGTGCCCTTGCGAAGGACGAGCGCGGAGTTCGAGCCCATCCGGCCCCGGCTGAGCACGAGCGCGGTGCGCAGCTCCGCGGGGCGGGCGCTGCCGGTCACCACGTCGAGGTCGTGGCACACGTCGTAGACGTTGGGGGTCGGCGGGACGACGCCGTGCTCCAGTGCCAGGGCCGCGGCGGCCGTGTCGAGGGCGGGCGCCGCGCAGTAGGCCCTGCCGGTACCGGACTTGGGTGCCGTGACGGGCACCTTGCGCCCGTGCCCGCCGAGGGCCTCGGCGATGGCCGCGGCCTCGGCGGCGTCGGCCTCGGGGGTGCCGAGCGCGTCGGCGAAGACGACGTCGACCTCCTCGGGGGCGCAGCCGGCTTCCCGGAGCGCGCCGCGGATGGCGTGGGCGAGGCCCTCGCCGGACTCCTCCGGGCGCAGGGTGCCGGTGAAGGTCGCGGCGTGGCCGGCGAGTACGGCGCGTACGGTGGCGCCGCGGCGCCGCGCCGCTTCCTCGTCCTCGACGACGAACATCGCGCCGCCCTCCGCGGGGACGTACCCGCAGGCCTTGGCGGTGAACGGCCGGTAGGCCCGCTCGGGGTCGTCCCGGGTGCTCAGTCCCTCGTACTCCAGCTGGCAGACGATGGAGTACGGCGCGAGCGGCGCCTCGGTGGCGCCGACCAGCATCGCGCGGCTGCCCTGGCGGATGGCCCGGGTGGCGTGCGCGAAGGCGTCCAGTCCGCCCGCCTCGTCACTGGCGACGACCCCGCAGGGGCCCTTGAGGCCCCGGCGGATGGAGATCTGGCCGGTGCTCGCGGCGTAGAACCAGGCGATGGACTGGTACGGGCCCACGTAGCGCGGCCCCTGCTCCCAGAGGTGTTGCAGCTCGCGCTGTCCGAACTCGCCGCCGCCGGATCCGGCCGCGGTGACGACCCCGATGGAGTAGGGGTCGCCCTCGTAGTCGGCACGGCCGAGCCGGGCGTCCTCCAGGGCGAGGTCGGCCGCGGCGAGCGCGTGGTGGGTGAAGCGGTCGGTCTGGACGAGGAAGCGGTCCTCGACCATCGTGCCGGGGTCGAATCCGCGCACCTCGCCGGCCACGCGCAGCGGGAGGTGCTCGCACCCGGCCCTGGTGACGCGGTCCAGCACGCTGACGCCGGACTGGGTCGCCTTCCAGAAGGCGTCGACGCCGATGCCGTTGGGCGAGACGACCCCGATGCCCGTGATGACCGTTCGACCGGTCATGACACCTCCTCCTTTGGTCGGGACATGACGACGGCGGACTGGAACCCGCCGAAGCCGCTGCCGACGGACAGGACGTTGCGCAGGGTGCGGGCGCGGGCGGTGCGCGGGACGTAGTCCAGGTCGCACTCGGGGTCGGGCGTCTCGTAGTTGGCGGTCGGCGGGACCACCTGGTGCTTCATCGCGAGGACGCAGGCGGCGAGTTCGATCGCCCCGATGGCGCCGAGGGAGTGGCCCACCATGGATTTGATGGACGTCATCGGCGTCTTGTAGGCGTGGTCGCCCAGGACCCGCTTGACCGCCGCCGTTTCGTGGCGGTCGTTCTGCTTGGTCCCGGAACCGTGCGCGTTGACGTAGTCGATCTCGTCGGCGCCGATCCGGGCCTGGGCCAGGGCTGTCTCGATCGCGCGGGCCATCTCCAGGCCCTCGGCGGTCAGACCGGTCATGTGGTGGGCGTTGCCGAAGGTGGCGTAGCCGCCGATCTCGCAGTAGACGGTCGCACCGCGGGCGCGGGCGTGTTCCAGCTCTTCGAGTACGAGGATCGCGCCGCCCTCGCCGAGGACGAATCCGTCCCGGTCGGCGTCGAACGGCCGGGAGGCGTGGGCCGGATCGTCGTTGTTCGGCGAGGTCGCCTTGATGGCGTCGAAGCAGGCCACGGTGATCGGCGATATGGGTGAGTCGGAGGCGCCGGCGATGCACACGTCCATCCGGCCCTCCGCGATGGAGTGGACGGCGTACCCGATGGCGTCGAGTCCGGACGTGCATCCCGTGGAGACCGTCTGCACCGGGCCGCGCGCTCCCGTCTGCTCCGCGACGGCGGAGGCGAGCGTGGCGGGCGTGAACGCCCGGTGCAGGTGGCGTCCGGCGAGCCGGTGGTCGACGTCCCACCAGGCACCGGACTGGCTCACGGCCACGTAGTCGTGCTCCAGACGGGTGGTGCCGCCGACGGCGGTGCCGAGGGAGACCCCGGTCCGCCAGGCCTCGTCCGTGGTGAGGTCGAGTCCGGAGTCGCGCAGCGCCTCGCGGGCGGCGACCAGGGCGAACTGGATGTACCGGTCGGCCCGGGCCGAGTCCTCCTCGGTGAGGCCGTGCGCGGCGGGGTCGAAGTCGACCTCCGCGGCTATCCGGGAGCGGAACCCCTCCGGGTCGAAGAGGGTGATCCCGCGGGTCGCCGTACGACCGTTGGACAGCAGGTCCCAGAAGGCCGAGACCCCGATCCCGCCGGGGGCGACGACGCCGACCCCGGTCACCGCCACCCGGCGGCCGGTCACGAGACCGCTCCCGTGCGGTCCGGGGGTTGCGCCCAGGCGGTGCTCTCCGGGTGCGGGGCCGCCTCGGTGTCCACGTGGCCGAGCTCGGGGCGCGGGGCGAGCGGGCCGAGGTGGAAGACCATGCGGGCCTCGGTGTCGCCGACGTTGCGGAACCGGTGGCGCACGTTGAGGGGTACCAGCAGCCCCTGGTCGACGCGCAGCGGATGGGCCTCACCGTCGAGGTCGACCTCCAGCCGGCCGGCGACCACGTACACGAACTCCTCGGAGTACGGGTGGTAGTGCTCGGCGATGGACTCCCCGGGCGCCATGATCGCCATGCCCATGAAGCCGCTGGTGGAGCCCACCGAGGTCGGGGTGAGCACGGCCCTCAGGTCGCCACCGCGCCGGCGGTTGGGCGGCGTCTCGCTGAGGTCGACGATGCGTGGGCGCTGTTGGGTCATGGCGGGTTCCTCCTGGCGTGTGGGGTGCCTGGACGGTGATGTGGGGTGGAGATCGGAGTGGTCTCCGGGGTGGGGGGACCGAGCTGGATCAGGACTGCGCGGGAGCCCGCCGGTCGGTGATCAGGTTCATGGTGTGACGCGCGGCGCGGGCCCGCCCGCCGGGCGCGGCCATCAGGCGCTCCAGCACGGCGGCCTTGCGCGGGTTCGAGGCGCCTAGGGTCGCTGTCGGCTCGGCGTCGAACGGGCCGCTCACGTCGATCAGGCGGACGACGATGTCGTCGCGCTGGAAGATGCTGCTGCTCCGAACGGGGCTCGCGGGGACGTGCGCGGCGGCCTCGTCCTGCCGGGCCAGGAACTTGGCGAGCGC
The DNA here is from genome assembly GCF_042731135.1 of Streptomyces sp. NPDC059874. Lineage (NCBI taxonomy): Bacteria > Bacillati > Actinomycetota > Actinomycetes > Kitasatosporales > Streptomycetaceae > Streptomyces > Streptomyces sp. NPDC059874. Next base: position 84,890 of record NZ_JBHWJY010000010.1, on the reverse strand, counting down.
GGCCCCGCAGCCGGGCTTGGCCGGGTAGAACAGCGCGTGGCGGCTCACGTCGGCGGAGTCGGGCTCCTCGGCGGCGATGTGGTGGACCGCCGGGAGGGCCGCGCGCATGAAGAACATGCGGGCGGACTCGGGGTCGCCGAGGTCCCGGTCCTGTTCGAGGTAGGGGTTGATGGCCTCCTCGACGGCGCGCACCTCGGGCTGTTCGGAGACGTGCCGCAGGGCCGCCATCAGGTCGCCCTGGACCTCCACCGTTCGTACCACCCGGTTGCCGTGCATGAAGAGCGAGGTGCGGCACAGGCGGGTGTGGTCGTCGACGCGGGCCGCCGGGGAGGCGTAGCTGGAGAGGATCTCGGCGACCTGCTTCTCGCTGCCCGGCTTGACGGTGAAGGTGAGGGCGTGGCGCACGATGCCGGCGCCGAGCCGGGGCACGGGCTGTAGCCGGGCCGTGGCCGGGCGCGAGGCCTGGCGGTAGCCGCGGCCGGTCTCGCGCAGAACGGTGAACTTGAGCGGGCGCATCGCGCGGGCGCAGGCTCCCAGCGGCTTCACCTGTTGGGCGTGGTGCTCGCTGTTGACCCAGGCGAGGTACTGCGGGGCGCTCTCCCACTCGCTCGTGATGAGCCATTGGGAGGGATTCTCGAAGGACTGGCACAGCTGATCGCTGATGTGTCCGGGAACCGACGCGATGTCGTCGCGGAGTTTCTCGTACGCCTCGAAGAACTCCTGCTGGCGCCCCTCATGGAGGTCCATCAGCAGGACGACCCGGAGCATGGAGCCGTCGAAGGCTGACTGCGACACCCGTTCGGACAGGGTGGTTGTCATCTACTCACTCCTTCATGAGGGGGTGGAGATCCATCGCGTACGGACCCCTCGTCCGTCACCGGTGGCGTCCACCCGGGCCGGCGGCCGCCTCTGTCGGGAACGGCAGGCCGGGCGCGTCTGTCGGGGGCGCCGCTGTCGCTCATCGTCGTCCGGGTGAGGGCGTACCGCTACATGTCCGGATCAAGCGGGTGACAACCGGCGAATCAACCGGGCCTGATCTCCGATCGGTGGCATAAAGACTCCACTCCCCCACACAGAAAACAGGAGCCCGCAGCTGATGGAAGACAAAGCCGATGTTCGCGTACCGGTTCTCGTCGTGGGCGGCTCCCTCGTGGGCCTGTCCACGTCGCTTTTCCTGAGCCGCCACGGAGTGAGACACCTGCTCGTCGAGAAGCACTCCGGTACCTCCGCGCACCCGCGCGGCCGGGGCATCAACGCCCGGACGATGGAGCTGTTCCGAACGGCGGGAGCCGAGCACGCGATCCGCCGAGCGGCGTCCGTATTGGAGGGCAACCAGGGCATTCTGCAGGCCACGTCATTGGTCGACGGCGAGCGCAACTGGCTGATCAAGTCCATCGATCCGTCCGGGGCGCTCAGCCGGTTCAGCCCGACCGGCTGGTGCCTGTGCAGCCAGAACAACATCGAGCCGGTGCTGGCCGCGCAGAGCCGCGCGCTGTGCGCCGACATCCGCTTCTCCACCGAGCTGATGACCTTCGACCAGGACGCGACGGGGGTGAGCGCCATCGTGAAGGACCGGGAGACCGGCGAGCACACCACCGTGCGCGCGGACTTCCTGATCGCGGCGGACGGGCCGCGCAGCCCCGTCCGGGAGCAGCTGCGCATCCCCCAGACGGGGGGCGGCGAGCTGTTCCACAACGTGAGCGTGACCTTCCGCTCGCAGCGGCTCCCCGAGGTGCTGGGCGATCTGCGGTTCATCGTCTGCTACTTGATGCGCCCGGGCGCCGACGGGGCGCTGCTCCCGGTGGACAACGGCACGCAGTGGGTGTTCCACGCCCCCTGGCACCCGGAGGACGGCGAGACGCTGGAGGACTTCACCGACGAGCGGTGCGTGGACCAGATCCGGGCCGCGATCGGCGTGCCCGACCTGGACGTGGTGATCAGCGGCAAGGCGCCGTGGCACGCCGCCGAACGGGTGGCGCAGCGGTACTCCTCCGGTCGGGTGTTCCTGGCCGGGGACGCGGCCCACGAGATGTCCCCCACCGGCGCGTTCGGTTCGAACACCGGCATCCAGGACGCCCACAACCTGGCCTGGAAGATCGCCGCGGTGCTGGACGGCTCGGCCGGCCCGGGACTGCTCGACACGTACGAGACCGAGCGGCTGCCGGTGGCCATCGCCACGAGCGAGCGCGCCTCGGCCCGTTCGGCCGAGCACAGCCACCCGGGGTACGCCCCGCCGCCCACGATGGGTGGCGGGCCGGGCAGTGGGGTCCTCACCACGGCGATGGGCTACTGCTACCCGCGGGGCGCGGTCGTCGGCGGAGACCCCGGCAGGCCGATCATCCCGGAGACGCTGCACATGAAGGGCGAGACCGGCACCCGGGCCCCGCACATGTGGCTGACCAGGTCCGGTGAGCGGATCTCCTCGCTGGACCTTTACGAGCGCTCGTTCGTGCTGCTCAGCGGCGCGGGGACGCCGTGGCGGGCGGCCGCCGAACAGGTGGCCGGGGAGCTGTCGGCGCGGCTGGACGCCCACACCATCGGCTCCGGGCCGGGCGCGGACCTGGTGCCGGAGGGCGACGCCGACTGGGCGCAGGTCCACGGGATGAGCCCCGAGGGCGCGGTGCTCGTACGGCCGGACGGGTTCGTGGCGTGGCGCTCGGAGGGCGCCGTGCCCGACGCCCGGGCGGCGCTGCTGGGCGCCCTCTCGACGGTGCTGCGCCGGGCGTGACCACCTTGTTCCTCCTTCCGCCGGCCGTGCGCGCGGCCGGCGGAAGGGGTTCAGCGGCAGGCCCAGCAGCCCGCCCAGCAGCCGGTGTTCGACCGGGCGGGACGATGTCCGGGGCGGTGCCCGGCGCCCTTCGCCGCGCCCCAGGCGCGGTCCCGGACGCCGCCGTCGGTGGAGGTTCGCCGCGCGCAGCAGGCGACCACGAGTGCGATCGCGGCCAGTTCCTCGGGCTCGGCGTGACCCCTCTCGACGCGGAACAGGCTCGCCGTCGGGGCGGTCGGGGTGCTCGGCGCTATCGGGGCGTCGTTCGTCATCGGCACGGCCTCTCTCACGGGGGCTGCGCGTGCGCCCGGTCGTCGGGTCGCGCGGGGCGGACCGGCTCGGCGCCGGCGCGGGCGGCACACGTACGGCTCGGTGCGCCGGCGGGACGTGTTCCGCGGATGCGAACCGGCCTGCGGAGTCCTGTCGGGTCATCGGGACTCCTGACGCGACCGACGCTACAAGCGGGCGGCGTACCCGGCACTCGGGGGAATCCGTTCCGCCATCCGGCCGCCGCGCCGGCGGCCGGATGGCCGCCGGCGCCTGCCGGAGCGCCTCCCACCGCGTCCGCGGAGCTGCCGTGAGCAGCCGTCTGCCCTTGTTCTGCCGGGGCTGCGCCGGTCAGTTGTACGCCGTCTGCACCACCGATCGCGGGGGCCGCGGCGGCGGCCGGAACACGGTCGGCGAGTGGGAGGTGGACCACGAGATGCCGGGGCTGTGCCCGCTCTCCTCCCTGCTGCCGCTCACGGGGACGGCGGCCTCCGTCCACGAACTCCCGGGCGCGCAGGAGGTTCTCGGCCCGGCCTACTGAAAGTCGCACAGGGGATTGGGCCTGACGGGTGACGGCCGTCCGCGGTGCGGTCGGCGCCGCCGCCCGCGCGCCGAGCGTTCGACGAATGAACCGCTCCGGCCCCACAGGCCCTTTCCCGGTTCCATCTCTTGACGCCCGATCGGGTGGGGAGCACAGTGTCCAGCGGCGCCCCTTGAGAGCGCTCTCAAAGGCTCGCGAGCGGCTCTCGAACGGCGAACTCCCCTGGCTCTTCCCCCCACCGCGCCGCACGGCGCTACAGAGAGGGCACCCATGCGAGAGACACCCCGTAGGAAACGGCCGCCCGTCCGGCGGGCGGTCCTGGCCGCGCTCGGCACGGTCGCCGTGGTCGTGGCCGTCGCTGCCCTGCCCGCCGGCGCCACCGCTCCCCCGACCCCGGCCGGCTGGTCCCAGGTGTTCCTGGACGACTTCAACGGGCCCGCCGGCTCCGGCGTGAACACCACCGACTGGCAGTACACCACCGGTACGAGCTACCCGGGCGGCCCCGCGGCCTTCGGCACCGGCGAGATCGAGACGATGACCGCGGACCCCGCCAACGTCTCCCTCGACGGGGCGGGCAACCTGCGGATCACTCCGAGGCGGGACGCCGCGGGCAACTGGACCTCCGGCCGCGTCGAGACCCGGCGGTCCGACTTCCAGCCGGCGGCGGGCGGCAAGCTGCGCGCGGAGGCCCGCATCCAGATGCCGAACGTCACGGGCCCCGCGGCGAAGGGCTACTGGCCCGCCTTCTGGATGCTCGGGGCCCCCTACCGCGGCAACTGGTGGAACTGGCCGGGCATCGGCGAGCTCGACATCCTGGAGAACGTCCAGGGCATGAACAACGTCTGGGCGACCATGCACTGCGGCACGACCCCGGGCGGCCCCTGCAACGAGACCTCCGGGATCGGCGGCCAGCGGGTCTGCCCGGGCACCAGCTGCCAGGGCGGGTTCCACACGTACGCCGTGGAGTGGGACAGGTCGACGGCCGTGGAGGAGATGCGCTTCTACGTCGACGGGATCGGTTTCCACACCGTTCGCGCGTCACAGGTGGATTCGGCCACCTGGACCAACGCCACGAACCACGGCTACTTCCTCATCCTGAACGTCGCCATGGGCGGCGGGTTCCCGGATGCCTTCGGCGGCGGCCCCGACGCGGGCACCGAGCCCGGCCACCCCATGGTCGTGGACTACGTGTCCGTGCTCCGGTCCGCTGGAGGCACGCCGACGACGCCCCCGCCCACGACACCGCCGCCGTCGACCACCACCCCTCCGGCGGGCAACCGTGACGCCTACACCGCCATCCAGGCCGAGTCGTACGACGGCCAGGCGGGGCTGGCCAGGGAGACCACCTCCGACACCGGCGGCGGCCAGAATCTCAGCGCCATCGGCAACGGCGACTGGGCCCTGTACCGGGGTGTCGACTTCGGGTCCACGGCCGCTCGGCAGTTCTACGGCCGGGTCGCCTCCGGCGCGGCCGGCGGGGTCGGCGGCCTCGTCGAAGTCCGGCTGGACAGCCGCACCAGCGCGCCGATCGGCAGCTTCTCCGTGGCCCACACCGGCGGCTGGCAGAGCTGGCGGACGGTGCCGGCGAACATCAGCGGCGTCACGGGCACGCACGACGTCTACCTGACCTTCACCAGCGGCCAGAGCGCCGACTACGTGAACGTCAACTGGTTCGACTTCGGCCACTGACGGGCCGCGGACGGCCCGTACCGCCCGGCCTCCCGGCGGTACGGGCTACCCTGCTGCCCGGCGCGACGACCGCCCGCGGACCCCAGGAGGAACGCCCGTGCCCGAACAGCGTCCGGGGAACCGGCCCACCCTGGAGGCCGTGGCGACACACGCCGGGGTGTCCCGGGCCACCGTGTCCCGCGTGGTCAACGGCGGCGACGGGGTCCGCGCGCACCTGGTGGACAAGGTGCGCGAGGCGGTCCGCGACCTGGGCTACGTGCCCAATCCCGCGGCCCGCACTCTGGTCACGCGACGCACCGGCGCCGTGGCGGTGATCATCGCCGAGCCGGAGACCCGGATCTTCTCCGACCCGTTCTTCTCCCGCCAGCTGCGCGGCATCAGCAAGGAGTTGACCGCGCACGACACCCAACTGGTGCTGCTCCTGGTGGAGGACCGCGGTGACTACGAGCGGATCGAGCGCTACCTGGCCGGCGGGCACGTCGACGGGGCGCTCGCCTTCTCCCTGCACACCGACGACCCGCTGCCCGCGATCACCCGCAGGATCGGCATGCCCACCGTCTACGGCGGCCGGCCGGGCTGGACCGACGGCTCCGGGGAGCCGACGGAGTCGGACAGGCCGGGGGGTGCGGCGTACGTGGACGCCGACAACCGCGGCGGCGCGCGCGAGGCCGTACGGTACCTGGTATCGCGGGGGCGCGAGCGGATCGCCCACATCGCCGGCCCGCTCGACCAGACGTCGGCCGTCGACCGGCTGAGCGGCTTCCGGGACGTACTGCCGGGCGCCGACCCCGCACTGGTCGCCGAGGGCGACTTCACCGTGGCGGGCGGGGCTCGCGCGATGGGTGAACTGCTGGACCGCTGCCCGGACATCGATGCGGTGTTCGCCGCGAACGACCTCATGGCCACGGGCGCGCTGCGGGTGCTGCGGGAGCGCGGCCGGGCGGTTCCGGCGGAGGTGGCGTTGGTCGGGTTCGACGATGCCGAGGCGGTGGCGGAGAGCGCCGATCCGCCGCTGACGACCGTACGTCAGGACATCGAGGGCATGGGGCGGCTGATGGCGCGACTGTTGCTGGAGACCCTGGGCGGGGGCCCCGAGGGGCGCGCCGCGCCCAGATCGGTGGTCACCACCACGTCACTGGTGCGGCGCGCGTCGGCCTGAGGTCGCCCGGGGTCCGGTCAGCGCACCGGGCACTGCTTCCAGGAGAAGTGGTACACGCTGTTGATGCTGCCGTCCGTCGAGTCGAGGGCCATGAAGCTGACCTTCGACGGGTCCGAGGTGCCGACCTCCGCCCGCAGCTCGGTGTTGATGTTGAAGTTGCGCTTCTCCCCGCAGGGCGCGAAGACCAGGGCCTCGACGCTCGTGGTGTCGGTCGCCTGCCAGTTGTCGTCGAGCGCGCCCGTGAACTTGTGGGTGCGCTGGGCGGTCTGGCTCATGCCCTGGAAGTAGTAGCTCGCCTTCTGCGTGCCGATCGCGCCCGACTGCAGACTGCCGAAGCCCCGGTAGTCGACCTGGGCGACGGCGTAGGTGAAGCCCTGTGGGACGTGCACGACGAGGGACAGGAGGCAGTTCTTGCGGCCTTCGACGGCGGAGACGCCCCCGCCGGCTTGGGCCAGGTACTCGCTGTAGGTGACGGTGAAGGCGGAGTTGTCCGGCGCCACGGCGACGGTGGCACTGCCCGGACGGCAGCCCGACCCGTTCACGGTGGCGACGTCCACTCGCACCTGGTCGGTGGGAGCCGAGGGGGACGCCCCGGCCGACGGATTGAGCGTGACGAGAGCTGCGGTCACGGCGGCTGCGGTGAACCCGGTACGAAGCGACTTGATCACGTCCATATGGATAGCGCTCCGCGGCGGCCCCGGGCGGTCGGCGCGGGCGACAGGACCCCCGCTCTCACCTCTATGGCCGCAGGGGGTGCGGCCGGGAGCCCGTCGACCCCGGTCACGGGGCCGGCGGCTCGACCTTCGCCAACCAGCCGGCCAGGATCCGCTCCAACTGCGCCGCCTCCCCGGGCTCCAGGTCCTCGAGGAGCCGGTGTTCGTTGCGCATGTGCTCGGTGAAGGCCCTGTCGATCAGCTCCCGCCCCGCGGGGGTGAGCGCGACCACCCGGCCCCGGCCGTCGGCGGCCGACCGGCGTCGGGTGACGAGGCCGCCGTCTTCGAGCCGGTCGATCCGCTTGCTCATCGCGCCGGTGGTCACCATCGTGTGGGCAGCGAGTTCGCCGGGGGCCCGCTCGAACGGCTCGCCCGCGCGCCGCAGCGTGGCCAGGACGTCGAACTCGCCCTCGCTCAGGCCGTACCGGCGGTAGACGAGGCAGAGCTGTTCCGTCAGGAGCAGGCCGAGGCGGTGCAGCCGCCCGATCACGGCCTGCGGGCTCACATCCACATCCGGCCGCTCACGGGCCCACTCGGCCTGGATGCGGGCGACATGGTCAATAGCTTCCATGGAAGATATAATACCTTCCATGGAAGCCAATCTGCGGTGGTCCCTGGTCACGGCCATCGCGCCGGTCGCCTGGGGAACGACCTACTTCGTCACGCGGGAGTTCCTGCCCGCCGACTCCCCGTTGTACGGAGCGGTGTTCAGGGCGCTGCCCGCGGGGCTGCTGCTCCTGGCCGTGCGCCGGAAGGTCCCCAGCGGGTCCTGGTGGTGGAAGTCCCTGCTGCTCGGCGTGCTCAACATGGGCGGCTTCTTCGCGCTGGTGTACCTCGCCGCCCAGCGGCTCCCGACGAGCGTGGCCACGACGGTGATGGCGACCGGGCCACTGGTCATGATGCTGATCGCCTGGGCCCTCATCGGAGAGCGGCCCGGACGGCGACACCTGGCCGGCGCGGGCCTCGGCGTGGGCGGCGTGTGCCTGATGCTGCTCACCTCGACCGTGGCGCTCGACGCGCTCGGTCTGCTCGCCTCGGTCGCCGCCATGGGGATGTCCGCACTGGGCTTCGTCCTCGCCAAGCGGTGGAGCACCGACGTCGAGGTCCTCGCCGCCACCTCCTGGCAGCTGCTGGGCGGCGGCCTGGTTCTGATCCCGCTCGCCGTGATCGCGGAGGGAGCACCCCCGACCCTCGACGGGCCCGCGCTCGCGGCCTTCGGCTACGTGACGGTGGTGTCCACTGCGCTCGCCTTCACCGCGTGGTTCGCGGGCCTGCGGCGCCTGCCCGCCGCGACGGTGGGGCTGCTCGGCCTGCTCAACCCGGTGACGGGCGTCCTGCTCGGCACGGCGGTCGCGGGCGAGACGCTCAGCCTCCGGCAGCTGTGCGGGCTCGCACTGGCCCTGGCGGGAATCCTGCTGGGCCGCCCCTCGTCCCGGGCGGCGGCTAGCGAAGCCGTACGACCGCCGCGCGCCCGGAGATTCGTACGAGGTCGATGAAGGAACTCGTCAACAAGGCCGCGTCGTACGGGCCGAGAGCGAGGGCACGGCCCGGGGGCACTTCGAGCGCGATCGGGTCCTGGAGCGCGACCACCAGCACGGCCTCGTCCACCTTGACGTCGAGCGTGAGCTCGCCCCGCACGACGGCGGTCTCCACCTCCGCGGCGCCCCGGCGGTACATCACGTTGAAGTTGACGACGGGTCCGTCGAGGAGGCGACAGTCGGTCGGCTCGTCCCCGGGGAAGTCCTGCGGCGCGAACCGCTCGTCGACCAGGCGGCGTTCACCCCCGACGTCGAGGTCCATGCCCACGCCTTCGACCAGGGTCAGGGTGCGGGTGACGCCGGGGAAGGCGGAGAACGGCCCGTCGGCGGCGACCTCGGCGAGGCTCGCCCGCCAGACGAACTCGTCCATGCCGGCGCCCTCGGGGAAGACGGCGATCTCGCGGGTGACTCCCCCACCGTTCTTCCAGACGGACGCCGCCCGGTCGGCGGCCCACAGGATCCGGACGTCGAGCGCGCCCTTCACGCTTCCGCCCCGGCCAGTCGCTCGCGCAGCTCCGCTTCATCGGCGAGGAACCAGGTCTGGGTGCCGCGGTTGCACTCGCGGACGAAGTCCCGCAGCGCCGAACTGGCCTCGATGTGGCGGGAGATGTCGCCGAGGACGACGATCCCCATCCGGTACTGGACGAACTTCTGGATGATCGCGCCCGCGACGCGCGTACCGAGCCGGAAGAACGACTCGTCGAAGCGTCCGGCGGGGATGACCACCCACTGGGCGCCCTGGTAGCCGGCGTTGCCGATGCAGTCCAGGGCCTCGCGCTCGCCCGCGATGACCTCGCCCTCGGCCGCGCACATCAGCACCGGTACGTCGTTGATCGTCCGCAGAGTACTCATGCGGACGAGGCTACTTCAGGCGTCCTTCTCCATGGTGGGGCGCAGCCGCTCCAACAGGGCGTAGAGCGTGGCGCTCTCGGCCTCGTCGAGGGTGTCCAGGGCGCTGTGGGTGGCCTGCATCTCCTCCCGTACGCGGCGGATGATCTCGCGGCCGGCGTCCGTGGCGACCACGTTCTTGACGCGGCGGTCGGTGGGGGCGGGCTCGCGGCGCACCAGCTCCCGGGCCTCCAGGCGGTCGACGATGCCGGTCACGTTCGAGGCGTCGCACACGAGCAGGGTGGCGAGGCCGCGCATCGGCACGGGGCCGTCGAGCTGGGCGAGCACCCGGGCCTGGGTGGAGGTGAGGCCGTACCGGGCGGCGGCGGCCGCGAAATCCCGCCACTGGGCGGTGCCGATGGCGGCGAGCAGTTCCAGCAGCTGGAGCTTGGCGGGGGCGTGAGGGGCGGCGGTGTCGCTCATGCCTGGAGCGTACTCAAGATGATTGACATTATCAATTGTTTACTTGACCACCTTAACCATTGAGGTCTACCTTCGATCGAGTTACTTGAGGACATCAAACATCTCCACCCTGAAGCTCCACCCTGAAGCTCCGCACGCCGAAGCCCGAAGCCCGAAGAAGGACCTGCCCGCCATGAGCACCCCCTCCCCCGCCGCCGCCCCGGCCACCGGGCGCAGGAACGAGACGGTCATCGTCTTCGCCCTGAGCCTGGCCGCCATGGTCGTGTCGATGATGCAGACCCTGCCGGTCCCGATCCTGGGCCTCATCCGCGCCGACCTCGGCGCCACGACCGCCGGCGTGAGCTGGGTCACCACCGCCACCCTGCTCTCGGCGGCCGTCTTCACTCCGCTGCTGGGCCGCTTCGGCGACCAGCACGGCAAGAAGCCCACCCTGGTGGCGGTGCTCGGCGTCATGGTCGTCGGCTCCGTGATCGCCGCGCTGGCCTCCTCGCTGCCGCTGCTGATCCTGGGCCGGGTGCTCCAGGGGGCGGCCACCGCGATCTTCCCGCTGGCGCTGTCCGTGCTGCGCGAAGAGGTCCGGCCGCAGAAGCTGCCGGGCGCGATGGCGCTGGTCAGCGGCACGCTCGCGTTCGGCAGCGGTCTCGCCCTCGTGGCCACGGGTCTGCTCACCTCGGGCTCCGGAGCCGACTACCGCAACGCCTTCTGGATGGCGACCGGCTTCGCGGTCCTCGCACTGCTCGCCGTGGTCTTCCTGGTTCCCGCGACGCGCCACAAGACGGGCGGGCGCACCGACTTCCTCGGCGCGCTGACCCTCGGCATCACGCTGCTGCTGCTCCTGCTGCCGATCTCCCAGGGCCACGAGTGGGGCTGGGACTCCGGTCGCACCCTGGGCAGCTTCGCCGGCGCCGCGGTCATGGCCGCCGTCTGGGTGCTGACCGAGCTCAAGGTCCGCGAGCCCCTCGTCGACATGCGCATGTTCATCCACCGCCCGGTGCTGATGGCGAACCTGGCCGGCATCCTCGTCGGCTTCGGGATGTTCGCGAACTTCCTGGGCGTCTCCTACCTCGTCCAGATGCCCGAGGCCCTCACCGGCTACGGCTTCGACGCGTCGATCCTGCGCGCGTCCGTGCAGTTCCTGCTGCCCGGCGCGATCGTCTCGCTGCTCGCCTCCCCCATCGGCGGGCAGCTGGTCCGCCACCGCGGTCCGCGCGTGGCACTGGGCCTGGCCGCGGGGCTCGGCGCCGCCGGGTTCGCCTGGCTGGCCCTCGACCACGCGCACACCGTCTCCGTGATCGGCGCCGGACTCGTCGTCGGCGCGGCCGTGAGCTTCGGCTACGCGGCGATGCCCGCCGTGATCATGGCGAGCGTCCCGCACCACCAGAGCGGCATCGCCAACGGCATCAACTCGATCTCCCGCTCCACGGGCAGCGCGATCGGCAGCGCCGTCGTCACCACGATCCTGGCGTCGAAGACCATCGAGCACCTGCCGGCGGGCGTGCCGCCGCTGCCCGCCGAGTCCGGCTTCACGCTCACCTTCGGCATCGGGGCCGCGGCCTTCGCCCTGGTCGCGCTGATCAGCCGGTTCGGCCTGCGCGGCCGCCAGGGCACGGTGACGGCCGCGTCGGCCCCGGCCGAGGCCTCCGTCGCGGCGACGCCCGCGAAGGCCGACGCGACCGCCTGAGCCGGTCGCCCCACCCGCCGCGTGTCGCGCCCGGCGGGTCGGCCTCCGGGCCTTGCATGGTGGGTGCATGAAGGCAACGGAGGTCATCACCGACGGCTTCGGGCGCATCCGGGAGCTCGTCCACGAGGTCGTGGACGGGCTCCCGGCGCAGACGCTCAACGCACGCGTCGACCCGGCCGCGAATTCGATCACCTGGCTGGTCTGGCACCTGACCCGGATCCAGGACGACCACATCGCCGACGCGGCGGATCTGGAGCAGGTCTGGCAGTCCCAGGGCTGGTCGGACCGCTTCGCCCTGCCCCTGCCCGCCGCTTCGACCGGGTACGGGCACACCGCGCGCCAGGTCGCGGCGGTCCGGGTGGAATCGGGCGAGCTGCTGCTCGGGTACTACGAAGCGGTCCACGAACAGACGATCCGCTTCGTCCACGGCCTCGGCGCCGCCGACCTGAACCGCGTGGTCGACGAACGCTGGGACCCGCCGGTCACCCTGGGAGTCCGCCTGGTGAGCGTCCTGGGCGACGACTGGCAGCACGCGGGCCAGGCGGCGTTCGTACGGGGCCTTCTGGAACGCAGCGGGTAGGGCGTGTTTTTCGGATCAGGCCGGGACCGCGTGCGAGTCCCGGCCCTCCCCGCGGTTACGCGCCGCTCGCGTCGAGCATCTCCTCGCGCTCGACGATCTTCACGCGCTCGCGGCCCTGCGGCTCGCCCAGCGCCCTCTCGGCGGCGTCCAGCTTGTACCAGCCGTCCCACGACGTGTAGCGGATGCCGCGCTCGGCGAGGAAGGCCTCGACGGCTTCCGGCTCGGGCGCGGACGGCGTGGCCAGGCGCCCCTCCGCGTGGTCGGCCAGCAGGTTGGCGACGGTCTCGTTCGCGTCGCCCTTCGTGTGGCCGATCAGGCCGATCGGACCGCGCCGGATCCAGCCGGTCACGTACGTCGACGCCAGGTGGGCGCCGCCTTCGATCACACGACCGCCCTCGTCCGGCACGGTGCCCGACTCGACGTCCCACGGGAGCTTGGGCAGTTCGTCGGAGAGGTAGCCCACGGCCCGGTAGACGGACTGGACGTCCCAGTCGGTGAACTGCCCGGTGCCCTTGACGTTGCCCGTGCCGTCGAGCTCGGTGCGCTCGGTGCGCAGGCCGACGACCTTGCCGTCCTCGCCGAGCACCTCGGTCGGGGATTCGAAGAAGTGCAGGAACAGTTTGTGCGGGCGGTCGCCGATGTCGCGGATCGCCCAGTTCTCCAGGGTCTTGGCGACCATGTCCGCCTGCTTGTTGGAGCGGCGGGTCGTGATCGAGCCCTCGTCGTAGTCGATGTCCTCGGGGTTGACGACGACCTCGATGTTGGGCGAGTGGTCCAGCTCGCGCAGCTCCATCGGGCTGAACTTGGCCTGGGCCGGCCCGCGGCGGCCGAAGACGTGCACCTCCAGGGCCTGGTTGGCCTTGAGGCCGTCGTAGACGTTCGCCGGGATCTCGGTCGGCAGCAGCTCGTCGGCCGTCTTGGCGAGGATGCGGGCGACGTCGAGCGCGACGTTGCCGACGCCGAGCACGGCGACCTTCTCCGCTTCCAGCGGCCAGGTGCGCGGGACGTCGGGGTGGCCGTCGTACCAGGAGACGAAGTCGGCGGCGCCGTAGGAGCCGTCGAGGTCGACGCCGGGGATGGCGAGCGCGCGGTCGGCGGTGGCGCCGGTGGAGAAGATCACGGCGTCGTAGAGGGACCGCAGCTCGTCGAGGCTGATGTCGTTCGGGTAGTCCACGTTGCCGAAGAGGCGGACCTGGGGCTTGTCGAGCACCTGGTGCAGGGCCGTGATGATGCCCTTGATCCGGGGGTGGTCCGGCGCGACGCCGTAGCGGATCAGGCCGAACGGCGCGGGCATCCGCTCGAAGAGGTCGATGGACACGCCGGGCTCGGCGGCGGTCTCGGACTTCAGCAGGGCGTCGGCGGCGTATATGCCGGCGGGTCCGGCACCGACGATTGCTACTCGCAGAGGGCGAGGCATGGCAATGGTTCCCTTCGAGCGACAGCAAGGTGGATCATGCCGAACCCTAAACGAAGGGCACCCTTACCTAGCACCCGGTGTCGACTTATGCCCCCATAACTCAAACTTATGGGGTGCCAAAGTCCCGTTTGGACCTCCCCGGGGCGCCCGCCCCCACGCCTCCCGGGAACGAACTCGCTGGTCAGCGGGGACGCCAGCTGACAGACTGAAATCGCTTGATCACCCCAGGAGGACACATGGCAGACGAGACGCAAACCCCGCAGGACGAATCCCCGGCCGAAGCCGCCAAGCGCAAGTTCCGGGAGGCCCTGGAGCGCAACGCCGCGAATGCCCAGTCCCAGCAGGCGCACCAGAACCGGGCGAAGGTCCAGGGTGCCAGCAGCGGAGGCGGCGGCAAGAACAAGAAGGTCCGCCGCAAGACCGGCTGACCCCCGACCACGGGAGTCCAGCCCGGGTGGCCCGGTGTGGCAATTGGGCCACCCGGGTGACGGGGGATAACCCCTGGCGCCGCCGGCAGTTGATCAGCTCGTCCCGCCGAGGGCAGCTATCTCATGCGACAGTGCGACAGAAGGATCCCCCACATGTTCAAGAAGCTCATGGCCACCGCCGCGGTCACCGCCTCCGTCCTGGGCGCGGGTGCCGCCGTAGCCACCCCGGCGATGGCGATCGGCAACGACAACGGCGTCAACACCATCAACGGCAACGGCGCCACGCAGATCTACGGCAACCAGGAGACCCACGGCCTGATGAGCCCGCAGGCGAGCCTGGTCCAGGGCTCCCTCAACAAGCTCTGCGTCGGCCTGCCGGCGAAGGTCAACGCCCAGTCGATCCTGGCGCTCGTCAACGTGGGCGTCCAGGACATCAACGTCCTGGCCAACCCGCAGAACCAGCAGTGCGCCGAGAACTCCACCCAGGCCAAGGGTGACGACTCCGCCTCGCACATCGCCAGCAACATCCCGATCCTGTCCGGCAACCTCTCCAGCGGCAGCTGATCCCCGGACTCCGATCCCGACCACGCGTCGGCGTAGCCCCCGCTACGCCGGCGCGTTTCGTTTGGCCAGGGCGGTGGCCAGCTGGGCCCGGGAGCGTACGTCGAGCTTCTGGTAGATACGGGTCAGCCGGGCCTCCACCGTCTTGACGCTGAGGAAGAGCTTCGCCGCGGCCTCCTGGTTGCTGGCCCCTTGGCTGACGAGCAGCGCGAGCCGGGCCTCCCCGTCGGTGAGGGTCGCCGCCGCTGCCGATTCCGTGGGGGTTCCCTCGCCCGGAGCGGCTTCCCTGGCGAGTTCCGCCCACGGGGTGGCCCCGGCCCGGCCGAACACCTCGGCCGCCGCCGCGAGCGCGGCCCGGGCGGGTGCGCGCCGGCGGCGGCGCCGCTCGACCCTGGCGAGCGCGAGGAGCGTACGGCCGCGTTCCAGCGGCAGCCCGAGGACTTCGAACCGCTGGGCGGTGGCCTCCAGCAGGTGGACGGCCGCTTCGGCCTCGCCCCGGGCCGACAGGCACAGGCCCCGCGCCCGGTCGAGGGCGGCGACGACCCCGGTGCGGCCGAGGCCGACGGCGACGGTGCGGACGGGGTCGATCAGCCGGGCGGCCTCGTCGGGTGCGTCGGCGGCGACCAGGGCCTCGGCGAGCTCCCCGTGCCAGCGCAGGATCGAGGGGTCGGCCACCTTCTGCGCGGCTTCCAGTTCGGCGACCCGGCGCAGGGTCGCGACGGCCTTCGCCGCCTCTCCCGTGGCCAGTTCGACGAGGCCGAGCGCGTGCAGACTGCGCGAGAGGAAGACCTGGTCCCGCTCCTCACGCGAGGCCTGGATGCCGCGGCGGGCGTATCCGGCGGCGCGTGCGAAGCTGCCGCCCGCGGTCTCGGCCATCGCGGCGAGGTACCAGGCGGGGCCGGGCGAGAGGCCCGCCTCTATGGTCAGCTCCAGGGCCTGGCGGGCGCGCGTGGACGCGGCCTCGCAGCGGCCGCCGCGCAGTTCGACCTCGGTGAGGCTGCGCAGCACCTCGAACACGTCCTCCGCGGAGCCGGTGCGCTGGACGGCCGGGAGCAGCACCATCAGCTGGCGGCGGGCGTCGTCGAGGCTGTCGTCGAAGAGGGCGTGCCGTACGGCGAGGTATTGGGGTGCGTTGCGCATGCCGAGCGGGACTTCGGGCGCGGGCAGCGCGAGGGCTTCGGCAAGGATCGCCTCGGCGCCCGGGTCGCCGAGGATGCGGCCCATCCGGGCCCGTACCGTCAGGGCCATGGCTTCGGCGACCTGGTCGCCGCCGAGCGCGGCGAGGGCTCCGGCCCGGGCCGCGGCGTCGCGGGCGCGTACGGGGTCCCCGTCGCTGAGGTTGTGCTTCCAGGCCATGCGCAGCTGGACCGCTGCCTGCAGCGAGGGGTCTCCGGCGGCGTCGGCCATGGCGCACGCGAAGGTCTCGTCGAGGGTGCCGAGGGCCTGTCCGGCGGCGTCGATCACGGCGAGCCGCGCCCTGACCCGGTCGGCGGGCGAGGCGTCGCGGGCGAGTACGGCCCGGGTCGCGCGGCGCGCGAGGTCGGCGCGGCCGGCCCAGCCCGCGTCCTCGGCGGCCGTGACGAGCCGGGCGAGTTGCTCGCCGGCCAGGCAGGACGGGGTGCGTTCCGCGGCGAGCAGGCCCAGTTCGGCGGCGAGGGCGCGCTGACCCCGGCGGCGGCAGACCGCGGCGGCCTCGGTGATCTCGGCGGCGAGCCACTGGTCGGGGGTGTCCACGGCGAGTGCCCGGTGGCGCACGGCCTGGACGGGGTCGTCGACGGCGTCGGCCAGTGCCGCGTGTCCGGCGGCGCGTTCGGGCCAGCCCGCGTCGGCGGCGAGCGCGGTGGGCAGGGCGCCGGCGGTGAATTCCACGGTGCCGTCCTCCCCCACCCGCAGCAGCGCGGCCCGTTCCGCCGCGGCCAGTTCGGCCTCGGCGTCGGGGCGGCCGGCGCGGCGCAGCACGGCTGTGGTGGGACGCGCGGCGAGGGCGGCGAGGAGCAGGGTGCGGCGGGCCTCGGCGGGGACTTCGGCGAGCAGTCTGCGGGCGACCTCGCGGGCCTGGCCGGCGACGGGCAGGGCGTCGGCGTGGTGGGCGCTGCCGTCGCGGGCCTCGGCGGCTTCGGCGAAGGAGTGGCCGAGGGCGAGGGCGAGGCGGGGGTTGCCGCCGCTGGCCTGGTGGATGCGGCCGGCGAGGCGGGCGGGCAGGTTGTGGCGGACGAGGAGTTCGGCGACCTCGTCGGCGCCGAGCGGAGGGACGCGGATCGCGGGGGTGTCGGGGCCGCAGAGGGGTTCTCCGGCGGGGGCGCCGACCTGGACGCGTTGGGCGACGAGGACCCGCACGTGGGTCGGGGTGAGGCGGAGGGCGAAGCGGAGCAGGTCGGTGCTCTCGGCGTCCATCCACTGGGCGTTGTCCAGGACGAGGAGGACGGGGTGGCGGGCGGCGAGCGTCCGCAGCACCTCGACGACGGCGAGGCGCAGGGCGACGTGGTCGCGGCCGGCGCGCGGGGCCTCCGTCTCCCGGCACAGCAGGGCGATGGCGGTGCGCTGGGGCCCGGAGAGGGGCTCGAAGGTGGCGCAGGGCACGGAGGCCAGCAGGGCCGCGGCGGAGGCCTCGGGTATCCACTGGTCGGCGGCCTCGGGGGCGAGGCGGAGCACGGTCTCGCGGCGCGACTCGGCCGCGGCCGCGACGGCGCGCACCAGTTCGCTCTTGCCCGCGCCGGCGGGTCCGGTGATGAGCGCCCGGCCGTGCGTGGTCAGCGCGCGGTCGACCGCCTTGATGAGTTCAGCGTGTCCGACACTTGTGTCAGCGTGCCCCGTCGCCGCCACCACGCACAGCCACCAGCCTCTCGGTCCCCAGCTCCTGTGCCTTTCCTGTGAGACGCGACAATACGAGGTCAAACGGCAGGTGGGCCCCGATTGTGACGCAGAAATCAGCCAGCCGACCGGAAAACCCGTCGGACCTGCCGATACGAGGTGTATCAGCAGGTCCGCGGGTTCAGTTGGTCCGTACTATCGCTCCGTCAGGCCGAGTTGGCGGTCCGCAGCGGTGGACGGGCTCGGGCTTGGTCAGAAGCCGAGGTTCCAGGAGTCGATCTTGCCGACGTCGCCGCCCGCGTTGTCGTTGACCCGGAGCTTCCAGGTGCCGTTCGCGACCTCGGTGGAGGCGTTCACGGTGTAGACCTGGTTGATGTTGTCGGCGCTGCCGCCGGACCGGTTGTGCAGGTTGTAGACGCTGCCGTCGGGGGCGATCAGGTCGACCTTCAGGTCACCGATGTAGGTGTGCAGGATGTTCACGCCCACCTTGAGGGTGGCCGGGGCGTTGCCGGTGACACCGCTGACGGTGATCGGGCTCTCCACGGTGCCGTTGTCGACGATGGAGAAGTCCATGGTGTTCTCGAAGCCCGTGGTGGGCGGGATCGAGGTCACCGCGTTGACGGTCGCGGCCGCGTCGGCGAGGCCGGCGCCGCAGCCACCGGTGCAGGTGCCGGCCAGCGGACGGGCATTGGTCTTGATCGCGGACTCGATCTGCGCCGGGGTGAGGGCGGTGTTCGCCGACTTCATCAGGGCGGCGAGACCCGCGATGTGCGGGGCGGCCATGCTGGTGCCCTGGTAGGGCTTGTAGATCTCGGCGCCGGGGGTGGTGGTGCCCGCGTTCAGCGTGGAGAGGATGGCGTTCTCGGGGGTGGTGACGGTGCCGGGCGTGTCGGTGGCGCGGCGGGTCTCACCGCCCGGGGCGGCGATGTCGATGATCGCGCCGTAGTTCGAGTAGTACGAGCGGTCGCCCGCGCGGTTGCTCGAGGCGACGTTGATCACGTTGTTGCAGCTGGCGGGCGAGAAGTTGGCCGCGTCCGCGTTGCTGTTGCCGGCGGCGACCACGACGGTCGTACCGCGGGCGACGGCGGCGTTGATGGCGTTCTGGTAGGTGGAGCTGCAGGCGCCGGAGCCGCCGAGGCTCATGTTGATGACCTTGGCCGGGGTGGCGTTGGCCGGGACGCCCGCGACGGAGCCGCCGGACGCCCAGGTGATGGCGTCGACGATGTCCGACGTGGCGCCGCCGCACTTGCCGAGCACGCGGACGGGCTGGATCTTCGCGCCGTACGCGATGCCCGCGACACCCTTGGAGTTGTTCGTGGCGGCCGCGATGGTGCCGGCCACGTGGGTGCCGTGCCAGGAGGAGTTGCTGGCGGTGGAGCCGGTGCCGCACTCGCCGGCGGCGGTCCAGTCGCCCTGGTCGGCCGGGTCGCTGTCGCGGCCGTTGCCGTCACGGGCGGCGCTGGAGCTGGAGATGAAGTCGTAGCCCGCGACGATGTTCGTGGCGAGGTCCGAGTGGGCGACGTAGCCGGTGTCGATCACGGCGACGGTGACGCCGGAGCCGGTGGTCTTGTCCCAGGCGGCAGGAACGTTCATGCCGGCGGTGGGCTCGAAGAGGTCCCACTGCTTGGCGTACTCGGTGTCGTTCGGGTTGACGGCCAGCGCGTAGGCGCGGGAGTCCACCTCGACGTAGGCGACGTCCGGGTCGGCGCGGAACTGGGCCATCACGTCGGCCGCGTCGGCCGGGGCGACGGTGCCGCCGAGGTTGACGAGCGCGGCGCCGGTGCCGAGGCGACGGTCGAACTTCGCCTTCTTGCCGGCCTTCTTGCCCTTGGCGGTGGCGTCGGCGGCGGCCGCGGTGTTGGAACTCGCCTCGGAGGCCGAGGACTTGTATCCGACGATGAGGTTCTCCACCGGCGCGGTGCCAGCCGCGGCGGCCGGGGCCCCGACGGGGGCCTCGATGGCCACGGAGGCGGTGGCGGAGCCGGCGAGCAGGGTGACGGAGATCGCCGCCACGGATATGAGCCTACGACGTCTGGATGCGTGCACTTTGTTCCCTTTCGATGGCCGTTCCCGGGCAGGCCGGAGCGGCCGGTCGGTGCATTGTGGGAGGTGAACCGGCGGCTGCGGGGCCGGGAGAGCTGGTCGAACTCACCCCGGCCGCCACCGCGCGCCACGTCGCTCCGGCCTCGACGGCGGGGCAGGGCAACGGCGGTACCGACGGTCCGCCGGGAGGTGCGGATTCACGCCATGTGGGGTTGGCGTGGGGTCCGACCGTCCCGGAGGAAGATCGCCGATGGGCAGACATTAGGCAACGCGGGAATGAACTGGATACGGGGAAAACCCTTGTCGGCCCCCGGATACCCCCTCGTCGGATACTAGGCGGGGCGTTCGGCGGGACGTACGGCGGGGTCTCCCATCGGATTCCGGCCCGCCGCTCAGCCGGAATGCCCGAGCTTGCGGAAGTACGTCCAACTCGTCTCGTTGGGCTCGGTCCACTTCTCCGGGGCCCGGGCGAATTCCGGCTGCCTGGCGGCGATGTACGCGCGGGTGCGCTCGGGCACCTCTGCATAGGAGGCGAGCTTGCGGCCCCGGCAGTGGAAGGTGAGACCGCCCGGCCGCGGGCCCTGTTCCATCCAGGGCAGCCAGGGGGACATCCGCGTCCACGACATGGTGGCGGGCACGCTCGGCGCGTCGGTGGCCGTCACGGTCGCGGGCGCGAAGAACTGGAAGAGCTCCAGCGCCCGGTAGGTGTCGTCCGCGGAGTTGAGCGGGAACTCGGCGACCGGCAGCGGCGACGGATAGGCGAGCGGGATCTCCAGGCTGAAGCAGACCTGGTCACCGAGCTCGGTCATGGGGACGGGAAACGGCCGCAGCTTCTGGTTCGCCGGGTCGTTCCACACATGGATGACCGGTTTGTCCTGCCAGGTCTCCAGGATCTCCCGGCTCACCGGGTCCAGGTAGAACGCGGCCTCCCGGGTGAGCAGTTGCCACCCACCGGTCTCCTCGTCGGGCAGCAGACGGGCGACGTTGACCCCTTCGAAGCCGAAGAGGCGCCGGTACGGCTCCCCCGGGGCCCACGCGTGGACGTCACCGCACCACCAGAACGTGACCTCGGCGCCGTCGAGCGACGCGCGGGTGCGGGCGAAGGCGTTCAGGAGCTCAACAGGTGTCATGGGACGTACTGTGCGCACCCGCCGGGCCGCCGGGCAAGAACGCGAAGGCCGACGAGGCCCGCGGCCGGGTCGCCGCGGCTCGGCGCCCGGCATGCGGATGCCCCGTTGACTGCGCCGGCGCCACCGGCAACCGTGACCGCCATGGGGAACGAACGCCGACTGCTCACTCTCGTCGTATGCCTGGTCCTGGGGGGCGGGCTGCTGCTCGCCGCCGCACTGGGGGCCTCGCGAGCGGCCGGTCCGCGACCGGGGCACGGCGCGGCCGGGCCGGCGGCCTCCGACTACGTGGACATCAAGGACGTTCCGCCCTCCCCCGACCCCGCTCCGGCGGCCGGGGCGGCGGCATCTACGGGGTCCGCGGGCTCGGTGGTGGTGGAGTGCGGACGCAACGAGGAGGGCCACTACAACGAGGACAACCTGGTGGTCTCGCCCGGGCTCCGCGCCGGCGCCCACCACACGCACGCGTACGTGGGGAACCTGTCGGCGGACGCCATGTCCACCGACGCTTCCCTGAGCGCGGCCGCCACGAGCTGTACGGGCGGCGACCGGTCCACGTACTACTGGCCGGTCCTGCGCCGCACCGACCGGCCGGGGTCCCGCCCGCACGAGACCTCGGCCGGGCACGGCAACGCGGGCGAGATCCTGCCGGAGGCCTCGGTCCGGGTGGAGTTCCGCGGCAATCCGGTGAGCGAGGTGGTGCCGATGCCGCGGTTCCTGCGCGGGATGACGGGGGACGCCGTGGCGTTCACCGCGGGCACCGGCGCCGACGTCCGGGCCAGGTGGGGCTGTTCCGGTTCCCCGGACCGCTCCACCACCCGCTACCCGCGCTGCCCGGCCGGCGACCGCGTCACGCGCACCCTCGCCTTCCCGAGCTGCTGGAACGGCCTGGACACGGCCGGCGCCGGGCACCGCTCGCACCTGCTGTTCCCGGGGGCGGGCGGCGTCTGCCCCCGGGGCACCTTCCCCGTGCCCGAACTGCGGCTCACGCTCGCCTACGAGGTCCCCGCGGGCGCGCCCATCGCCCTCGACTCCTTCCCCGAGCAGCGGCACAGCCCGACGACCGACCACGCCATGTTCGTGAACGCGATGACCGACGGGCAGATGGCCGGGGTCGTCGACTGCCTCAACACGGGCCGCGACTGCCGCGCTTGAGTGACGTACGTCACGTGAACCGGCTCCGCGCGAGCGGCGTGTTCCGAGCGCACGACCCAAGCGCGGAAGACGGAGAGGGTGAGATGGCCGGACCACTGTGGCCCCGCACTCGGCGGGGCTCGACCGACGAGGCATTGATCAAGTCGGTGTACGAGGAGCACGGTCACGCCCTGCTCGCGTACGCCACCCGGCTGACCGGGGACCGGGCCGCCGCCGAGGACGTGGTCCAGGAGACCCTCATCCGGGCCTGGCGGCACTCCGAAGTCCTGGTGAACGGAAAGGGTTCGGTGCGCGGCTGGCTGCTCACGGTGGCCCGCAACATCATCACCGACCGGTACCGCGCCAAGGCGGCCCGGCCGCCGGAGGTCTCCGGAGCCTCGGCCGCTCCCCCGGTCGAGGCGGATCACGCCGAGTCCGTGGTGGACGCCATGACGGTCCTCGGCGCCCTCGACCGCCTGTCCCCGGAGCACCGGGACGTGTTGACGGTGCTGTACTACCGGCAGCTGAGCGTCGCGGAGGCCGCCGACAGCCTCGGCATCCCGGCCGGTACGGTCAAATCGCGCTCGCACTACGCGCTCAAGGCCCTGCGCGAGCTCTTCACCGACGGCGGTGGCGGCAGGGACGGCAGTTTCAGAGACGGCAAACGATCGGGCAGGCCGCCCCAGCAGCCCGCCGGACTTCGTGAGGTGGTGGCATGAACCGGCAGCGGCACGAGGAGGAACTGCTCGGCCCGTACGTCCTCGGTGTGCTCGACGAGGAGGAGGTCCGCCGGGTCGAGGAGCACGTGAGCGGATGCGTGGGGTGCCGGGAGGAGGTGGCCGCGTTGCGGGAGATGGAGGCGGCGCTGGGCGAGGTGCCCGAGGAGGCGTTCCTGGACGGGCCCCCACAGGGCGGGGACCTGCTGCTCCAGCGCACCCTGCGGCAGATGCGCGGCGAACTGGAGGGCCGACGGCGCCGGCGCACCGGGCTCGTGGCACTGACCGCGGCGGCTTCGCTGGCCGCGGTGTTCTGGGCCGGCACGCAGCTCGGCGCCGGTGACGAAGGGGCCCTGGCCGTGCCCCCGGTGCCGTCCCCGACGGTGACGACGGCCCCTTCGACACCGGTCCCCGGGACCAAGGTGGCCTCCGCCACCGATCCCGGCACCGGGGCGCGCATCACCGTACAGATGACGCCCGCCGCGAAGTGGGTGCGGCTGAACGCGGCGGTCACGGGAGTGCCGCCGGGCGAGCGGTGCCGGCTGGTCGTGGTCGCCGACGACGGCACGCGCACCACAGCCGGCGGCTGGGTCGTGGGCAGTGCGGAGAACGGTGAGGGCAAGGGCGCGTCGCTGGACGGCTCGGCGGCCGTGGACCCGTCGGCCGTCAAGGAGATCCGCGTCGAGAACGAGGCGGGCCGCGCGTTCGTGTCCGTACCGGTCTGACGGGCCCGGCGGGGCGGGCGTGACGGAGCCCGGGAGCACATCCAGCTCCCGGGCTCCTGCGTGCCACCCAATTGCGCGCACCGGCGCGTTTAAGACAGCGTGTGTGTCGTACTGCCAGGACGGACACCTATCGTCGTACGGATGCGCGGCATCGCGCCGGAACCGGACCGGCGCACTGGCAATCCGCAGATACCGCCCGGAGTCCTTCGCCCCGTAATTCCCTGCCTTCAGGTTCGCCTTCCGCGTCGAGTACGCGTCAGCGACCTTACGGATCACGTGAAGGGCGGGCTGAACGGACAAGCCCCGGACCTTGAGTTCCGCGTAGGCGAAGGACTGCAATGCCATGCGGGTGCGGTCCCGGTCGTTCTCACGGCTCTGAGCCGGCAGGGAAAGCCAGTTCCGCTTCCAGCGCCGCCGTCTCCTCGGGCGACGGCAGGAGCTTGACCTGCACTACGATCCTCACCCGATTGACTGTGGCGTCGGCGCCCGGCCGGGTCGTCCTTGATCGGGCCTCCCGCACTCGGGCGAGGGTGGGAAGACATGCGGGACGCCCAGCGATACTCGTACAGGTGGACCGATCGTCACATTGGGGTTCATGACATCCTGTGACGTCACAACTCGCCGGACGGGATCGGCGGACGTCCGGGGAATATGGGGAAGGTCCATGAGGCTCTGCTTCCTGGTGGAGGAGCACTACCGCCATGACGGCATGCCGAACGAGGTGATCCGGCAACTGACCGCGTGGGGCCACCGGGTCGACGTGGTGCGGCCGGGCGGATCGTTGCTGCGCATGAGCGAGGCGGTCGACGCGGGCGCGCACGACGCCTGGGTGCTCAAGACGGTCTCGGGCGGGCCCGGGCTGACCCTCCTCGAAGCCGCCGCCGCGGCCGGGATGACCACGGTCAACGACGCCCGATCGATCCGGGGGGTACGCGACAAGGCCCTGGCCGCCGCCATCGGGCGCGGGCAGGGGCTTCCGCTGCCGGTCACCTACGCGGTGGCGCTCCCGGAACTGCTGCGGGAGATACCGGCTGCGGAGTACCCCCTCGTCGTCAAGCCCGCCGACGGCAGTTCCGGGCGGGCCGTGCACCTGGTGTCCTCGCCGGAGCGGCTGGAGGCGATGCTCCCCGGGCTCGCGGGCGAGGGCATGCTCATCGCCCAGCCGTACGTGCCCAACCGCGGTACGGACATCAAGGTGTACGGGGTCGGCGGGGAGCTGTTCGCGACCGAGCGCTGCTCCCCGCTGCACCCGGACGCCTCGGTGCCGGAACGGCGCGTGCCGCTGTCGCCGGAGGTCGCGGAGATCGCCGCGCGGGTGGGGGTGGTGTACGGGCTCGACCTGTACGGGGTCGACGTGCTGCTGGGTCCGGACGGGCCGGTGGTCGTCGACGTGAACGACTTCCCGAGCTTCCGGCAGGTACCGGACGCGGCCTCGCGGGTGGCCGGAGCGGTGCTGGAGCTGGCACGGGCCGGCTCGGGCGGGCGCCCCGCTCCGGCCGCCGCCCTGCCGTACACGTTGCCGGTGTCGATTCCGGTGCAGGCGACGTCGGCGCAGGTCTCGTCGGGCCAGGTCACCTCGGGCCAGGTCTCCTCGGCGCAGGTCGCCGCCCGGGCGGGGGACGGCGCGTGAGGATCGGCCTGATCACCCCGGAGCCCGGGCATCCGCTGCTCGCGGCCGCCACCGCCCTGCTGGCGCCGGAGCACACCGTCGAGGTGCTCGACCCGGCATCGCCGGCCGGAGCACCCGCACGCCCCGCCGACGTGTACCTGCTGAAGTCGGGTACCGAGCGGGCGCTGGAGCTCGCGCGGGAGCTGGAGGCCCGGGGGGCGGTGGTGGTCAACTCCGCGGCGGCCACCGCCCTGTGTCAGGACCGGACCCGGATGGCGGAGCTCGCCCTGGGCGCCGGTCTGCCCTTCGCCGACACCCGCACCCACGGCTCCCTCTCGGCGTGGGCGTCCGACGCCGCGCTGCCCGCCCCCGTGGTGGTCAAGAGCCGGCGCAACCGCCGGGGCGACCTGGTCGCCCGGGTGGACGACGGCTCCCGGCTGCGGCAGTTGGCGGAGGTCTGGCGGCACGAGCCGGTCGTGGTGCAGGAGTTCGCGCCCAACAGCGGCTGGGACCACAAACTCTGGGCGATCGGTGACGAGGTCTTCTGCGCGTTGCGCCGTTCCGAGCTGTCGCCCGAGGGCCGGGGCGCCACCCGGTCGCTGCCCCTGGACGAACTGCCCGCGGGCTGGGCCGATCTGGTGCGGGAGACCGGCGCGGTGTTCGCGCTGGAGGTCTACGGCGTGGACATCATCGACGTCGGGGACGGCACGCCGCTGATCGTGGACGTCAACGCCTTCCCGGGGGTCCGCGGTCAGGCCGGCGCCCCGGAGGCGCTGGCGGCCCTCGCCCTGCGGCGCGTGACCGGGCGGACCGGTCGGGCCCACGCCACCCGATAGGCGCGGGTGTCGCGGCCCCGACCGACGGGGGCATCGGTGAGGATCGGGGCATGGGCGTCGTCCTGCCGGTCTTCTTCGCGCTGTTCGCGGCGTTCTCCAACGCGCTCGCCACCGTGCTCCAGCGGCGGGCCGCGCTCACCGTGCCGCAGAGCGACGGCTTCCGCTTCGGCCTGATCCTGGACCTGCTGCGGCGCCCGCTGTGGATCGGCGGGATCCTCGCGGTCATCGCGGCCGGGGTGGGCCAGGCCGTGGCGCTGGGTACCGGCGCGCTGGCCCTCGTACAGCCCCTGTTCGTGATGGAACTGCCGCTGGCGCTGCTGATCGCCTCGCTGTTGGGGCGTCAGCGGCTGCCGGGGGCGTTGTGGGTGGCGGTGGCGGTGCTGGTGGCCGGGCTCGGGGTCGCGATGGCGGCGGCCTCGCCCGAGGGCAACCGTACGGACGTCCCCTTCGACCGTTGGCTCCTGGCGTTGGCGGCCTGCGCGGTGGCCGTCGCCGCCCTGGCCGTGGCCGGACTGCGGCGCCCGCCGGGCCGGGCGCGGGCCGGATGCCTCGGCGCGGCCACCGCCGTCTGCTACGCGCTCACGGCGGCCCTGATGAAGTCCGCCGTGCACGTCCTCGACGAGGGCGGCCTCGGCGCGTTCCTGACCGCCTGGGAGACGTACGCCTTCGGCGCGACCGGCATCTGCGCCCTGCTGCTGCTCGAACACGCCATGCAGGGCGGTCCGCTGGTCGCCTCCCAGCCGGCGCTGACCCTGGGGGACGCGAGCGTCAGCGTCGCGCTGGGCGTGTTGCTCTACGAGGAACACCTGCGCTCGGAGTGGTGGCTACTCCCCCAACTGTTGGGCGTGGCCCTGATCTGCGTGGGCGTGCTGGCCCTGGCCCGGGCGGGTGAGGGGGCGCCGTGAGGGGAGGCGCGTCCGGTCTTCTCGTGGTGGCCGGTTCGTGGTTCGCGCTCAACCGACGCCACGGGCAGTGGCCGGTGTGACCTGCGCGAGCAGTCCGTCGACGAACGTGCGCAGCCCCTGGGGGTAGATGTCCCGTGCGGCCAGCGCGGCCCAGCGGACGCCGATGGCGGCCAGGTGGGGCACCTGGGAGGGGTCCAGGTCGTCGCGGTAGGCGAAGGGCCGGCCTTCGTCCCGTCGGCGGGCGGAGTGGGCGCGGACGAGGACCTCGCCGACGGTGTAGTACCAAAGGCTGCGGAAGACGTCGACGCTCTGTTCGCGCGTGCATCCTCGGTCGTGGGCGCCGGCCACGATGGCTTCGACCATCCACATCGCCGATTCGTCGAGGAGACCGACGAAGCCGTCCGCCGAGAGGACCTCCGCGGCCCACGGCCAGGCCGCGAGGGCGTCGTGCAACGCGGTGGCGGCCGTGACGATACGGTCCCGCGGGTCATCGGGCAGCACGGGGCGCTCGATCCCGGTGATGTGGTGATTGAGCATCAGGACCAGCAGGTCGTCCTTGTTGCGGATGTGGTGGTACAGGGTCGTCGCCCCGATGCCGAGCTCGGCGGCCAGCTTCCGGATGGTCAGCTTCTCCCAGCCGTCCCGGTCGATGAGCCGGCGGGCCGCCTCCTGGATCTGCGCACGGGAGGTCACGGGCGGCCGGCCGGTGCGGCCGTGCGGTGCGGGCGGTCGAGGCATCGTCCCATCATGCCGTCCCGCCGTACCGCGCCGCGAAGCCGTCGCGGGCTCGGCCGTTCGTGTTCACGGCGACACCGACTCGATGCTACTTTCGGAACATGTTCCGAAACTCGTTTTTACGACCCTACGGCTGGACCTTCGCCGCCGTCGTGGTCCTTCAGGTCATAGGCGCCGTCGCGGGCCTGGCGCCGCTGTTGGCGGTCGTCGAACTGGGTCGTGCCCTGTTGTCGCCCGGTCCCGTCGATCGGGCACACGTCTGGATCGTCGTGATCGCGGGTGCGGCGGGCATGTTCCTCCGGCTGCTGTTCACGGCCGCGTCCTCCGGCATCGGGCATCTCCTCGACGGGCGGGTGCAACTGGCGTTCCGGCGGCAATTGGCCGCGCGACTGGGACGCGTACCGCTCGGCTGGTTCGCACGGCGCCGGACCGGCGAGCTGGCCAAGCTGGTGGGCGAGGACGTCAGTGCCGTGCACCCGCTCATCGCCCACACGCCCGGCGAGCTCGTCTCCGCGTTCGTGGTGCCGCTGGTGTCGCTGGTCTACCTGTTCGCCATCGACTGGCGGCTCACGCTGATCGCGCTGGTACCGGTGGTGGTGGCCCTGGCGATGGTCCCGCTGTTGATGACCCCGGCCCGGGTGCGCGAGCAGCGGGAGTTCGACGCCGCCATGGGACGGATCTCGAGCTCCGTCATCGAGTTCGTCCAGGGCATCGCGGTGGTCAAGGCGTTCGGCGGGGCCGAGCGCTCCCACCGCAGGTTCGTCACGGCCACCGACGAGTTCGTCGGCGTCTTCCGCCGGTGGGTGCGCGGCGTCTCGGGGCCGGCCGCGGCCATGCAGCTGGCGCTGTCACCGCCGTTCGTGCTGCTGGTCGTACTGATCGGCGGTACGGCTCTGATCGCGGACGGCAGCCTGGCCCCGGCTGACCTGCTGCCCTTCCTGCTGCTGGGACTGGGCCTGACCGCTCCGGTGGCGGCCCTCGGCCACGGCTTCGACGAGGTGCAGACCGCCCGGCGCGCGGTCGGCCGGATCCGCGACGTGCTCGGGGTGCCGGTGCTGCCGGAGCCCGCGCACCCGCTCGCGCCACAGGGTCACCGGGTGGAACTGCGTGACGTCCGGTTCGGCTACGAAGCCGATCACGAGGTGCTGCGCGGGATCGACCTGGTGCTCGAACCGGGGACGGTCACCGCGGTCGTCGGACCGTCGGGCAGCGGAAAGTCCACGCTCGTCCGGCTGTTGCCGCGGTTCTTCGACCCGACGCACGGTTCGGTCGTCCTCGGCGGTGTCGACCTGCGCGAGCTCGGCAGCCGGGAGCTCTACCGGACAGTCTCCTTCGTCTTCCAGGACGTCTCCCTGCTGCGCGCGTCGGTGGCGGACAACATCGCGCTGGCGGCACCCGACGCCGACCTCGACGACGTGGTGCGCGCCGCCCGACTGGCGAACATCCACGAACGGATCCTCGAACTCCCGCGCGGATACCAGTCGGTGATCGGCGAGGATGCCGGACTGTCGGGTGGCGAGGCACAGCGGATCTCGATCGCCCGCGCGCTGCTCGCCGACACGCCCGTCCTGGTGCTCGACGAGGCGACCTCCTTCGCCGACCCGCAGACCGAACAGGCGGTGCGCCGGGCACTGGCGACGCTGGGCGACGACCGGACGATCCTGGTCATCGCCCATCGTCTGGAGACGGTCGCCGATGCCGACGCCGTCGTGATGCTGGAGAACGGGTCGATCGTCGAACGGGGCGAGCCCGCCGAGCTGTTGGCGCGGAACGGAAGGTTCGCCGCGTTCTGGCGATCCCACCGACCGGCGACGGCCGACGAGATCCGACCCCACGTGGGCGCACTGCGAGGAGAGGGGTCCCGATGATGCGCATGCTGCTCCGCGTGCTGGGACACGAGTACGCCCGACCGCTGCGCCGCACCGTGGTCCTGATGACGACCACCGCGATCGCCGAGGGCGTGTCCTACGCACTGCTGGTTCCACTGCTGCGGGCACTGTTCGGGAGCGATCCCGGCGCCGCCCGACCCTGGCTGATCGCGTTCGGGGTCGCCTTCGCGCTCTACGCGGTGCTGCGCTACCGCAGCGATCTGTCGGGATTCCGTGTCGGGGCGGCGCTCCTGGGCGGTATGTACCGCCGTCTCGGCGATCACCTGGCCCGGCTGCCCGTCGGATGGTACGGCGAAGGCCGCGTCGGGGAGCTGTCCGTACTGGCCGGACGCGGCGTCCTGCAGGCCATGGCCGTGATCGCGCACCTGCTGGCACCGTTCGTCTCGGCCTGCGTGACTCCCCTGACCATCGTTGCCGTGATGCTCGTCTTCAACTGGCAGATGGGCCTTGCCGCGTTGGCCGCCGTACCGGTCGTGGCGGCGATCCAGATCCGGACGGGACGCTCGATGGCCGCCGGTGATGCGGAGCGCGCCGAACGCGACCGTGAGGCCACCGGGAGGGTCATCGAATTCCTCCAGGCCCAGCCGGTGCTGCGGGCCGGCGGCCGGACCGGCGAACGATTCCGGCTGCTCGACGACTCGCTGCGTGAAGTCCGGCGCGCCTCCCGCCGCTCCACGCTGTCCGCGCTGCCCGGTGCGGTGGGCCTGACGCTGGCGGTGCAGGCGATGTTCACGGTGTTGCTGGTGCTGGGCGCCCACCTCGCGCTCGGCGGGAACATCGGCGCGGCGGAGGTTCTGACGATCCTGGTGCTGGCCGCGCGCTGCGCCGATCCGCTGTTGTCGCTGTCGGACATCGGCGGCAAACTCCGCGGGGCCCGGGCCGAACTGGCGAGGCTCGACGCGGTACTGCGCACCGAACCGCTGCCCGAGCCTCGCGAACCGGTCCGGCCGGACCGCCATGACCTGGAGTTCGACTCCGTCGCCTTCCGGCACGGCGACCGCACGGTGATCGACGGCCTCTCCTTGTCGTTGCCCGACGGGCAGCGGCTCGCCGTCGTCGGGCCGTCGGGGGCGGGAAAGAGCACCCTGCTGGAGCTGCTCGCACGGTTCCACGACGTGGACGCGGGCGCGGTGCGCGTGGGCGGCGTGGACGTGCGCGACATCGACACCGGGTCGCTGATGTCGCGGATCGCCTTCGTCTTCCAGAACGTCTACCTCTTCGACGGCACGATCGAGGAGAACGTGCGCCTCGGCCGTCCCGACGCGGACGACGCCGAGGTGCGGGCGGCGGCGACCGCGGCCCGGTTGGACGACGTGATCGAGCGACTGCCCGACGGATGGGCGACGAACGTCGGCGAGGGCGGCGCGCGGCTGTCGGGTGGTGAGCGCCAGCGCGTTTCGATCGCGCGAGCGCTGCTGAAGGACGCGCCCATCGTGCTGTTGGACGAGGTCACCTCCGCCCTGGACCCGGTGAACGAGGCGGCCGTCCACGAGGGCATCGAGCGCCTGATGGCGGGCCGGACGGTGGTGATGGTGGCGCACCGGATGCGGACCGTCCAACGCGCCGACCGTGTCGTCTTCCTGGACGCGGGCCGGATCGCGGAGGAGGGCAGCCACGACGAACTGCTACGCCTCGGTGGCCGCTACGCCGCCTTCTGGCACCTGTCCCTGGCACCGGAGGCGAGCGGCTGAGCCGGTTCCCATGACGTCGGCGCCGGGGGCAAGGGCGGGACTTTGACGACAGGGCCACAACTAGCTCCCCGCGCCGACGTGGCGGCGCACCGCGGCCCGCTGCCAGTCGGTGAGGTGAATGACGATCCACGACATGACGAAGAACGCCACCACCCCTGCCGCGAAGTGCAGCGCCACTCGGGTAGGTGAGGTTGCGCGCGCAGACGATGACCCAGCCGGCCGCGGCGACGAACGACAGTGTGGACAGTGCCGTGTTCACGAGGAAGAACACGAAGCCGTTGCCCAGGCGACCCTCGACGCACGGCACGACGGTCTCATCGAAGAACACCCGCAGCCGCATCCGCTCGAAGGAAGGCCCGACGGCGGCGATGCCGGCCAGTGCCACGATCAGGATCAGGGGTCCCAGCGCCTGGTGTCCGTTCCCCTGCGCCGCCTTCATCGCGTACCGGAGCACGAGGATCACCGCGAGGGCGAGGGGCAGCAGCAGGGCGAACAGCATGTGCCGCCAGGTGTCGCGCCGGAACGGCAGGGCGAGCAGTGCGCCGAGGCGTTCACGGAGAGCCGTCGCGGACGGGGTGGCCGCCTGGGCGGAGCCCTGAGGGTGCGTCATGGCGGCATGCCCCCCCGGCGAAGTGGATCACGACAATGAGGTTTCCCATGCCGGACGGCACCCTTGGGCTCGCCCGGGCATCGCCCGCGTCGGTGGGGCGGCGCCTCGATCAGGGAGCAGCGGGGAGACGAGCGCAAGGCGTGTCGAGTCGCGCCCGACCGGCAGGAATGCGCACCCGGACCGACTTCCCGAACTCACCCGCCACGACCGTGAGTTGACCACCCAACTCGGCCGCCAGCAGCTGCACGATCAGCAGCCCGCGCCCGCCCTCGGCCTCCGGATCGCCCTCCGCGCCGAGAGAGGGCAGCCGCGGCAGGGCGGCGCCCTGGTCGGCGACCTCCAGGCGCAGCCAACCCCCGCCGGAGGTCAAAGCGACCCGCATCCGGCCGGCGCCGACGTGCCGGACGACGTTGCCGACGAGCTCACTCACGGCCAGCAGCAGACCGTCGGCCTCGTCGACGGAGATCCGCCAGCCGGTGAGGATGACCCGCACCCGCGCCCTGACCTGCGGGACGTGGGCGGCGACGGGGTCGGTGACCCAGTGGACGAAGCTGCGGACCGAGGGGACCAAGGGGACCGAGGGGACCAAGGGGGCCGCGGGGTCGGCGGCGGTGGCGATGTGGTGCATGACGTGCTCCCGGGGAGGGAAGGCGCCGCGACCGCTGCATGACTCGTGTAACCAACCCGGAAGCTTGATCGCCCCAGGGCTTGTAGTCAGCGGAAATGCGTCGCTAGAGTCTTGATTACACGTGTAACACGCTACGCCCCTCCCGGCGCTTCCGACAAGCATTTCGGACAAATTGAAAGGCCCTCGATGACGCAATCCCCTCCGGCCGAGTTCGACATCGCCGACATGACCTGGCCCCCACCGCCGTACCAGGCTCCCGTACCGCCCGTGACGGGCGCGGACGGCGTGCGCCACTTCCACGGGGTCACGTACGCGACCACCCCCGGCTACCGACCCCGGTTGCTCGATGTGCAGGTCCCCGCCGGCGAGGGCCCGTTCCCCGCGGTCGTCTGGATCCACGGCGGCGGCTGGCTGGACGGCGACCGCCGCTACCCGCCGCCGACCGTGCCCGCCGCGCTGCTGCACGGGGCGGTGCTGGGAGCCGGGCTCGCCCTGGTCTCCATCGACTACCGGCACAGCCTCGAAGCGCCCTTCCCGGCCCAGTTGCACGACGTGAAGGCCGCGATCCGGTACGTCCGCCGGTTCGCCGGCGACCTCGGCATCGACCCGGAGCGCATCGGCGTCTGGGGCGAGTCGGCGGGCGGCCACCTGGCCGCGCTGGCCGGGCTCGTCGGCCCCGGCAGCCCGGACGGCCCGGCGTTGGAGGGCGCGCACGGCGTCGGCTCCGGCGCGACCGGGGTGCTGGCCGTCGTCGACTGGTACGGCTGCTCCGACCTGGTCGCCCTGTCCGAGCACCCGATGCCGCCGATGCCGTCCGGTGTCGAGTTCCCCGACCCCTACGAGGCACTGCTGGGCGCCGCCGCGTCCGCCTCCGGGTTCCCGGCGCTGGCGCGGGCCGCGAGCCCGGTGACGTACGCCGAGGGCTCGAACCCGCCGCCGTTCCTGCTGGTCCACGGGACCCGGGACGGCCTGGTCCCGTACAGCCAGAGCGAGTCCCTCGCCCAGGCGCTGACGCGCGCCGGCGGCGAGGTCACCCTGCGGCCCGTGGACGGCGCCGACCACATCTTCCTCGGTTCCCCGGACATCGCCTCGATCGTCGCGGAGAGCGTGGCCTTCCTCGCCGGGCACCTCGACGCCCGGGCCTGACCTCCTTTCCCGGTGGGGGCGCGGCACGTGCGGCGCCCCCACTCACCCCTCACCCCGCACACAGCACACACGGGTCGCGGCCACTCCCGCGGCCGCGAGAGGCAGTCATGTCCAGCAATCCCGCCCCCACCCTCCGCCCCTCGAGAGCCAGATCCACCAGATCCGCCAGATCCGCCGGCCGACCGGCGAAGCGCGGCACGGGCGTCCTCGCACTGGCCCTCGCGCTCCTGGGAGCGGCCGGGGTGTCCGCCCTCGTCGTCCGCTCGGACATCACGGATCCGCCCTTTCAGGGCCTGGACGACCGCTGGCTGTCCTGGATGGGCGGCCCGCACGACGGGATCTACGCGGCCGTCGCCTCGGCGCTGAACTGGTTCGGCGGACCCGTCGGGGCCCTCGTCCCGCTCTCCCTGCTGATCCTGCTGCTGGTGCGCCGGCGCCTGGTGTCCGCGGGCTTCCTGCTCGCCGTGTACCTGGGCGGCAACCTCCTCGTCGTGCAGTCGCTCAAGCACCTGGTGGACCGGCCCCGCCCGGCGAACCCGCTCGTCCGCGTCGACCACGGCTCCTTCCCGTCCGGCCACGCGGCGACGGCAGCGCTGCTCGTGGTGGTCGTCGGCGTCCTACTGGTCCCGGCGGCCAGGCGGCGGGCGTGGTGGCTCGGGGGCGCGGTCTTCACGCTGGCCATGATGTGGAGCCGTACGTGGCTGCACGCGCACTGGCTCACCGACACGGCGGCCGGCGCGGCCGCCGGGGCGGGGGCCGGGCTGCTGGCGTGGTGGCTCTTCCAGCCCGCCCTCGCCCGCGAACGCACCCGCGCCGAGGACCGCTGGGAGGCGGCCGTGGGCACTGCGGTGCCGGACGCGGGGTAGCGAGCAGATCGCACCCGTCGGGAAACGGCACCAGGTCGGGAACGCCCCGCGGTGGATCCGCACGACCGGCGCCATCGGCGAATTCTCATGCTCTGGTCACGACGGCCACGGCTCCTCGGCCGGCCGGCGCAGCGGACCGCCCACCGAGCTGTCCCGACACGTCGCTCACCCGCACGCGGGCGCAGCCTCACGGTCTCTTTTCGGAGGGGCACGACCTCGGGAAACAGCTCTTCGACGTCCACGGGACGCGGGGGCGCCCGGCGGCCGACCATCGGCCGGGATCCCCCCCCCTCACGGCGCGGAGCTCATGATCATCAGCTTTTCGGGATCGGGGAACGGCACGAACCCGGCCTTCGCGTAGACCCCGTGGGCGTCGAGGGTGGACAACATCACGCGCTTGAGCGCGTAGGGCGCGAGATGGTCGCGGACGGCTTCGGCCAGCCATGTGCCGAGGCCCGCGCCGCGGTGGTCGCGGTCGACGTACACGTCGCAGAGCCATCCGAAGGTGGCCAGATCGGTGACGACTCGCGCATAGGCGACCTGACGCCCTTCCCTGTCGTAGACGCCGAAATTGACCGAAGCCCGAATCGACTGCTCGACCGTCGCCCGGCTGCGGCCCAGCGCCCAGAAGGCGTCCGTCGACAGCCAGTGGTGCACGAGGTCGACGTCCAGTCGATCCGGATCGACGTCGACCTCGTACCCGTCTTCCCTGCGAGTGATCATGCGACGGAATGGTAGTGCTCGGGGTTGTCCGCGGTCAGAGATCGATTCCGTGCCAGGCGCCACACGCGGTCGGCCAGGGGGCGCAAGGCGGGTTCAGGACGTGCCGCGGTGGACGAGTACGGCCTCCACCGGCGGGACCAGCGGCGCCTTGCCCGATTCGATCAGGGTGTGCACCGTGTCCGCGATCAGCGCCGGCGACGGCAGGTCGAGGCGGATCGTGGTGAGCGGGGGCTCCTGGAGGGTGGAGAGGACGAGGTCGTCCGAGCCGACGACGGCCACGTCGTCCGGCACGGCGATGCCCTCCGCCCGCAGCGCGTGCATGAGCAGGGCGGCGTACTCGTCGTTGTAGGCGAAGACCGCGTCCAGGCCCAGGCTCGGCCACCGGCGGGCCAGCTCCGTAGCGGAGTCGCGCGTGTAGGCCAGCTCCACGGGGGTGACGGTGGCCATGTGGCGGGCCGCGACGGACTCCGCTCCCGCGAGGCGGGGTTGGGCCAGGGTGCCGAGGCCGCGTTCCCGTGGCAGGACCACGCCGATCCTGGTCCGGCCGCGGGCGATGAGGTGCTCGGCGGCGGTGGCACCGATGCGGGCGTGGTCGAAGCCGATGGTGTGCACGCCTTCGACGGGGCGGGCCGCGAAAGCCAGCAGGCCGCGGACCCCGGCGCGGGCGAGGAGTTCGGCCGCCTGGGCGGTGAAGCGGTCGCCGTCGAGGGCGACGACGGCCGCCGGGCGCAGTTCGGCCCAGGCCCGGGCGGCGTCGATGGGGTCGGCGAAGCGGCCCGCGTGCAGCACGGCCGTGTAGCCGCGCTGGTCGAGCTCGCTGTGCAGGTCGTCGACCCAGTCGCTGACGAGCCGGCCGACCGCGGAGATCGACGCGGGCATCAGGACCAGGTTGCTGCGGCCCGCGCGCAGGGACCGGGCGGCGGCGTGCGGTACGTATCCGAGCTGCTTGGCCGCGTCGAGCACGCGGGCGCGGGTGTTCGCACTGACCCGGTGGCCCTGTGTGTCGTTCAGGACGAAGGAGACCGTGGCCCGTGACACCCCGGCGAGGCGTGCCACGTCCGCGCTGGTGATGGACGTGGGGACGTGAGCTTCTTTGGTCATGACGTCCCTCGACGATCCTCTTGCCGCTCGCTCTTAACCTACCTTCTTTAGGTTACACGAGTTAGGAAAGGAGGCCGGGTTCCGGGGTTCCGGGGTCACGCGGGCGGGGCTTCCGGCGTCACGCGGGCCGGCGCCCGGGCCCGTGCAGGAGGCGGGAGGCGCCCGCGAGGTCACCGAGGGCCGTCACGACCGAGTCGAAGCGCATCGTGGTGCGGGTCCTCGTGTCGTACGGGTCCCACGTCGGCATGCCCGGATGGTTCGGGTCGCCCGTCCGAACGAACGCGATCCAGGCCCGGTGCATCGTGTGCGCGAGGCCGTCCCGGACGGCGGGTGCCAGCCCGGTCAGGAAGGGCGCGTGCGACCACTGGTCGAAGTTGTCGAAGACGAAGGGGAGTTCGAGGCAGTGCGCGGCGCCGAGCCGCCCCTCGTGCGCGGGGGTCGGAAGGTCGAACTGGTACGCCCACACCGGTCGGCCCGCCTCGGCCCTGGCCTCGGCCAGGCGGACGGCGGGGACGCGGAAGAGCTCGTCGGTGATGAGGTCCATGAGGACATCGGCCGGCCGGGCTCCGGGGCGGGCCCGCTCGTAGGCCGCGTACACCTCGGCCGCCGCCGACTCCCCGAATGTCTCCGCGATCCGGCCCGTGACCTGCTCGCGGGTGGCGGCGGCGTACCCCTCGTCGAGGGCGAAGCCGAAGTTGGCCTCCTCTCGCGTCCACCCGATCATGACGTCGATACCGGCCGCCGCGGCGGCCGGCAGGGCCTCGGCCGGGTGGTGGCGCAGGGTGATCCCGTCGATCACGGGCAGGAAGGGGGTCGGCCAGTACCCCCAGCGCATCGTCCGGGCGAACAGTCCGGCGCCCGCGCCGATCAGGGCCTGCCAGGGGAGGGCGCGGAGTTCGTGCACGTCCTTGGCTCCCGCCAACTCCAGGTATGCGGCGGTGCGTTCGAGGTACGCGTCCGGGCCGGGGAGCTCCAGCCCGAGGGGTGGGCTCTGCAGGATCACCCGCCGGATCAGACCCCGCGCCTGCGGGTGTCCGGCGAGCGCGGCGGTGGACACCGCGCCGCCGGACTGGCCGGCGACCGTGATGTGGTCCGGGTCGCCGCCGAACGAGGCGATGTTCTCCTTCACCCAGCGCAGGGCGGCAAGCTGGTCGGTGAGCCAGTAATTGCCCCCCTCGTCGGGCGCGTCGGCCGTGTCGGACGCGGCCGTGTCGACCGCGCCGCCCTGAGGACCGAAGTAGAGGTAACCCAGGGGCCCGATGCGGTAGTTGATGCTCACGACGACGAGGTCGCCGTCACGCGCGAAGGTCGCCCCGGAGTAGCCGGGCAGCGAGCCCGAGCCGGAGACGAAACCTCCGCCGTGGATCCAGACGAGCACGGGCCGGCGGGCCGCGTCGGGGGCGGGCGTCCAGATGTTGAGGGTCAGGCAGTCCTCGTCGAAGGGGGGCGCCCCGTGCCCGCCGAGCACCGGGTCGCCCTCCTCCAGGTACATCTGCGGAGCGCTGGGTCCGTCCGTGGTGGCGTCCCGGATCCCGCTCCAGCCGGGGTGCGGGCGCGCGGGCCTCCAGCGGAGGTCACCGACCGGCGGTTCGGCGTAGGGCACTGCCCGGAAGACGGTGACGCCGTCCTCGACCGCCCCACGGAGGCGGCCTGCGGGCGGGTCCACCAGCACATGGTCTGGGGAGTGGGACATGAGCGGATCCTTCCTGGCTGCGCACCGGATGCGGACCGGCAGCACAGTGGTGATTATTGCGTAATTCTCGCGAGCGTCAACACTTCTCGATATCGCTGGGTGCTCACAGCCAGAGGCTGCCCGCGGCCATGCGCCGTGCCTCCTCCTCCAGCATCGGCGCGAAGGCCCGCCACAGCACCAGGCACGTCCCCGCGCCGAGAACGACACCGGCCACGGTGTCGCTGAGCCACTGGGCGTGCAGCCAGACCCGGCTCGCCATCATGGCGACGACGTACGCGCCACCGACCGGCCACCACCAGCGCCGGGCGCGCGGCGGGAAGACCACCACGGCGACGACGATCACCAGCGTGACCGCGCTGAACACCTGCCCG
Source organism: Streptomyces sp. NPDC059874 (assembly GCF_042731135.1). Taxonomy (NCBI): domain Bacteria; kingdom Bacillati; phylum Actinomycetota; class Actinomycetes; order Kitasatosporales; family Streptomycetaceae; genus Streptomyces; species Streptomyces sp. NPDC059874. The sequence continues at coordinate 46,879 of NZ_JBHWJY010000010.1, read as the reverse complement.
GAGGGGTACGAACCGTCGTTGACCAGCACCGCCGGGTACGGGGGGCGGGGGCGGCCGGCGAGCTGCTTGAGTGGCAGGAGCACGAGCACGTTCGCGACGACGGCCGCGGTGAACACGAACAGCCCTGAGCGCCAGCGTCCGTAGACGCAGAGACAGCCGATCAGCGCGAGCGGCAGGACCAGGCCGAAGGGGCCGCCGAGCCGGTCGAGGAGCAGCACGACCCCGTCGGCCGAGCCGCTCGCCGAGGCGGCCCAGTGGTCGTCGACGCCCTGGAAGAAGGGGCGGCCGCCCAGCCGGAGCATCAGGGCGACGAGGAGCGAGAGGAGCAGGAAACCGATCCCGAGGGCGAGCGCGCCGCGCGGCGGAGGCGCGGGGAGGTGATGACGCGGGGGCGGCAGAAGGGAGGACGGGGACGAGGGCGACATGGTGGGCCTTTCACGATCACGGGGAAAGCAGGAGCGGAGCCTGGGGCCGAGACGCTTGGCGCGGGCGGGGAGCCGGAAGGGGGACCGGAGCGGAGCACGGGCAGGGCGCGCGGGGTCAGGCGACGGTGACAGCGACCGGGCAGAGGGGAGGCCGCGCCCCGGAGTGAGGGCACGAGCGGGACCGGAAGCGAAACGGTCCAGAGCGGGAGCGGGGGCAGAGCAGGGCCGGAGCGGAGCGGGAACCGCGCCGGAGGGGAGCGCAGTAGGGACGGGCCTGGAGCGGTCGGGCGCGGAGTAGGGGAACCGGGCGAAGGGGACCCTGGCCGAAGCGCAGGGGTACACGACGACTGCGGGCCAGCCGCCCCCGGGCACCACCCGAAGGGGCCTGGGGTTCCCCGCGAAGTCCGCGCTGGATCACGCGGGCACGCCGCGGCCGCCGGGGTCACCGGGGTTCACCGGGGTCGCGGGAACCGTCGGGGTCACAGGGGCCGCTGGGGTTGCCGGGGTCGTGGGGATCGTCGGGGTCGCCGGGGTCACCGGGGTCACCGGGGTCACCGGCCACGAGGGATACCCCGAACGGCCCGAGAGGTGCCCCACCCCGCGGATCACGCGGGGACGGAGCCGGCCACCGGGGTTGCCGGCTACGGCGCCACCCAGGAGAGCCCGGAAGCACCCCCTCCAAGTCCTTTGCGGATCACGCGGGCACCCGCCGGCGACCGCCGATGTCGCCGGCCACGGATGCCACCCCGGAGGGGCCGGGAGTGCCCCCCAAGCCCCGGCGGATCGCACTGGCACGCAGCCGGCCACCGGGATTGCCGGCCAGGAGCACCTGGGCGCCCCCTCCGAGTCCCACGTGGGTAACGCGGGTACGGAGCCGGCCACCAGGATGGCCGGCCACGGCGCCACCCAGGAGGGCCCTGGGGTACGCCCGCGAAGTGCACGCCGGATCGCGGCGGTCGGCGGGGTGCGCCGCGAGGCCGAGGAGCGCCCCACGCATCGGACGCCAGTCACCCTTCGGGGCTCCGACAACGCGCCGCGCCAGGCACGCTCTCGGCACGTCGGGTGCGACCGCGCCCTCGCGACACGCCGGGGGCGGTGCGAAGGCGTCGCTCCGCTTCGCGTCGCGGCACGGAGTATTGCGGACCAGTGACGGCCGCCACAAGGCCAACAGGAACATCGGTCGGATCTGCCCTGCTCAGCGCCCTCGGGGCCGCGCACACCCGCCCCCACTCCACCCACCCACCGCCGATCACGATTCACACACCGACCGTCCGGGGGATCTGGCGGAGGCCGGAAATGGGTGCTACACAGTGTCCAGCGCACTTGGTGACACGTGTAACAACATCAAGTGAACCGCGCTCTTCTGCCACACCTCCCGGCGACACGTTCGCCCCCGCGTCCGCTCCCAGGACGCCCCTCCCCCACGCAAGCCACCTCCCCGCTCCGTCCCCCGAGGAGTCGTCATGGCCACGCACGAAGTCGCCGATCCGCCCGTCCCGGTCCCCGCCGAGCCTCCCCGCCAGCGTGGGCTCCTGCCCCTGCTCCTGGTCGCCAACTCCGCCTTGATGGCGGTCTACATGGGAGTCGGCTCCGTCCTCCTCCCCACCCAGATCGCCGCGATAGACCCCGAGAACAAGGTCGCCGTCCTCGGCCTCATCGGCGGAATCAGCGCGATCTTCGCGACCGCCTTCAACCCGATCGCCGGCGCCCTCTCCGACCGCAAGGGCCGCCGCAATCCCTGGATCCTGGGCGGCGCCCTCGGGGCGCTCGCCTGCCTGGCCCTCCTCGGCAACGTGGCCACCGCGCTGCTCGTCGGCATCGGCTGGTGTCTGGTCCAGGCGACCATGAACATCTACCAGGCCGCCGTCACCGCGATCGTGCCCGACCGCGTCCCCGCCGCCCGCCGCGGCACCGCGTCCGCCCTGGTGGGCCTCGGCCTGCCCATCGGCGGTACGGTCGGAGTGCTGGTCGCCTCGCAGACCGCGGCCCACCTGCGCACCGGCTACCTCATCTTCGGCGCGATCGTCGCCGTATCCGCCCTGCTGCTGACCACCCTGTGCCGTGACGTCCCGCGCGCCGAGCCCGCCCCCGCGGCCCCCAAGGCCAAGGGAGCCCAACTAGCCGCCTTCCTCTCGGCGTTGGCGAACCACGACTTCCGATGGGCCTTCATCGGTCGCGCCCTGATGGTCCTCGGCTACTTCTCCGTCGTCGGCTACCAGCTGTACATCCTGGGCGACCACATCAAGCTGCCCTCCGGGCTGACCCCGCCGGCCGCGATGGCCGTGCTCACCCCGGTGTCGATGGTCGCGATGGCCGTCTCCACCCTGCTGGGCGGCATGCTGTCCGACCGCTGGAACCGCCGCAAGGTGTTCGTCGGCGTCTCCGCCGCCCTCGCCGGACTCGTCATGGTGGTCCCCGTCGTCAGCCCGACCTGGACCGGGATGCTCGTGTTCAGCGCACTCAACGGACTCGCCTTCGGCTGTTTCATGGCCGTCGACACCGCGCTCGTCACGCTGGTCCTCCCCAGCGCCGAGGACGCGGCCCGCGACATGGGCGTGCTCAACATCGCGAACGCCGGACCGCAGATCATCGCCCCCTTCGTCGCCTCGGCGATCGTCACCGGCCTCGGCGGCTACACCCCGCTCTTCCTGGCCGGCGGCGCCCTCTCCCTGATCGGCGCGCTCGCCATCCTGCCGATCCGCAGCGTGCGCTGACCTCCCCTGCTCCGGCGGGCGCGCGCCGAGGGTCGCGCGCTCGCCGGTCTCCACCCCGGTTCACCCTCTTCCGCCGCAACTCCCCTCCGAGGAGCAATCCGTGAGTCTCAAGCGAGTTCTGCCCCTGGCCGCCCTGATGCTGTGCACGCCGGCGTTGACCGGGACGGCGCCCGCCCTCGCCTCACCGCAAGAGGAGGCCGCGTCCGGCGGCCCGCTGCGGATCCTGCTCACCAACGACGACGGCTACAACGCGCCCGGAATCCGCAAGGCCTTCGAGCGGCTGACCGCCGCCGGGCACGACGTCACGATCGTCGCGCCGCTCACCAACCAGAGCGGCACCGGTACGAAGATGATGAGCGCCCCCTCGGTCACGGTGAAGCACCCCGAGCCCAAGGTGTGGGCCGTCGACGGCACTCCGGGCGACTCGGTCGCCTTCGGCCTGGCCGAGGTCTTCGCGGACCGGGCCCCCGACCTGGTCGTCTCGGGCACCAACTTCGGCCCGAACGTGGCGGGTCTCGCCACGCACTCCGGTACGGTCGGCGGCGCCGTCGCAGCCCTGGAGCACGGGGTGCCCGCCATCGCGCTGAGCACCGGCGGTGTCTCCGCTCCCGACCCGGTCACCACCGTCAACGCGATGGGCCCGACCCTCGACTTCGCGGTCAAGCTCATCGACCGGCTGCGCTCGCGGGCCCGCTCCGGTCCGCTGCTGCCCCAGGGCGTGGGCCTGAACGTCAACCACCCCGTGGTCGGCGCGGACGGCAAGGGCACCGCGGCCGGTGTGGCCGCCACCTTCCAGGACCCGCAGACCATCCTGGAGCCGGACTTCACGGACGCCGGCGACGGCACTTGGAAGGTGACCGTCAAGGTGGACCTGCGCCCCGCGGCCAAGGGCGGCGACGTCGAGGCCGTGAGCGCGGGCCGGATCGCGGTCAGCCCGATGAACGCGGACTGGAACACCGGTCCCGCCGACACCGCCCTGGCCTCCGTCCTGATCGCAGGGCTCCGTCCGTGAACCGACGGAGCAGACCCCTGCTCTGCACCGCCCTCGCCCTGGCGGCCGCCCTGCTCGGCTCGGTCGTGCCGGCGGCGGCGCAGGGCGGCGGCTCCCCGCGCCCGGTGGTCACCGTCGCGCAGGGCGGCCTGCGCGGTCAGGAGGCGGGCGGAGCACAGGAGTTCCTCGGTGTCCCGTACGCCGCTCCCCCGGTCGGCGCCGCCCGGCTGCGGGCGCCGCAGCCGCAGCCCCGGTGGCACGGGGTGCGGGAGGCCGTCGAACAGGCCCCGGCGTGCCTGCAGTTCTCGCCGTACGGGCTGCGCGATCCGCTGGCCGTCAGCGAGGACTGCCTGTACCTGGACGTGTACCGGCCCCGGACGGCCCGCCCGGGAGCCCGCCTCCCGGTGGTGTTCTGGATGCACGGAGGTGCGTACAGCCAGGGCACGGGGACGCAGTTCGGCGGGCGCACGATGGCCGATCTGACCCAGAGCGTGGTGGTGAGCGTCAACTACCGGCTGGGGCAACTCGGTTATCTGGGGCTGCCCGAGCTGGCCGCGGAGAGCGTGCCGCGCTCCGGGTCCTTCGGGCTGATGGACCAGCTCGCGGCGCTGCGGTGGACGCGGGAGAACATCGCCGCGTTCGGCGGGAATCCGGGGAACGTGACCATCTCCGGGCAGTCCGCGGGCAGTGGTTCCGTGTGCGCGCTGCTCGCCGCTCCGTCGGCCACCGGCCTGTTCCACCGGGCCGTGCTGCAGAGCGGGCCCTGCTCCTTGCTGCGTACGCCCGACAGCGCGAGGGCCGAGGCCGAGGCGCGGGCCTTCGCGGACAAGGTGGGGTGCACGGACCGGGCCGCGGTCACCACGTGCCTGCGCGGCGCCTCCGGTTCGGCCCTGGTCGAGGCCGCCCGGGCGCTGCCCACTTCGGGCCCGGCGTCCGGCGACGGGCTGCTGCCGGTCGAGCCGGCGGCGGCGATCGGGAGCGGGGCGTGGAACAAGGTGCCCGTCCTGATCGGGAGCACCCGTTCCGAGGCCCGCTTCTTCGTCGCGTTGACGCAGCCACGCCTGACGGCCGAGGAGTACGCGGCGCAGATCCTGGCGACGCACGGGGCGGCGGGGCCGGAGGTACTGGCCCGCTATCCGGTGGCGTCGTACGGTTCGCCGTACCTGGCCCTGTCGGCCGTGCTGACCGACTCCTCCTTCGCCTGCCACACCGCGTGGACGGCGCGCACGTTCGCCTCCCAAGTGCCGACGTACGTCTACGAGTTCGACGACCCGGACTCGCCGACGCTGGCGGGGGCGCAGGTGCCGGGACTGGACGAGTCGAACGCGCACAGTGCGGAGCTGGCCTATCTGCACGACTTCACGATGGGCGAGCGGCCACTGACCCCGGTCCAGGTCGGGCTCGCGACTCGGATGAAGCGCTACTGGGGTGCCTTCGCGCGCTTCGGCGCCCCCGTCGTACCGGGTCAGACCCCGTGGCCGGCGGCCGGCTCCGGTGCCACGGTCCTCACTCTCGACCCCGTGGCGACGCGGACGACCACCTCGTTCGAGGCGGACCACCAGTGCGCGTTCTGGCGGTCCCGAGCCTGAGAGGTGTCACCTCGCCAAGGCCGTGACCGCTTGGTTCGCCGGGTCGGCCGGCCGGGCTGCGATGGAGAGAAGGGCGGCCTCCATGGTGGACGCCCTTCTCTCTCTGCTGCCGGCGCGTTCCTTCTGCGGCCGGCCGGCAGGGCATCCCCTCGTGCGGTCCGGTCAGGAAGCGGGCGCGTCCGGCTTCGGCTTCCGCTCGACCTCGGTCACCTGCACGTGCTCCTCCTCCGAAGCTCCGAACGCTTCGACCGTCACCCCGCTGCCGGTGCCGGTGCCGGTGCCGGTGACCTCAAGGGCCAAGTGGCCGCCCATGAAGCGCAAGTCGAGCCTCGCCCGGGGAGCGCCCGCGTGGTTCGGCATCCGGTGGATCCGTGACGCCGGGTAGCCCAGGCCCTGCAGCTTCTCGTGCATCTCCTGGTAGCCGGTCGTCTTCACGTTCTCGAACGCCGCGCTGATGCGCTTGGCGTGCTCGCTGCCGCTGCACTTCTCCATGTCGACCAGCGGCACCTCCTCGACCGGCTTGGGCCTGGCGGCTCCAGGGGTCGGCTCCGGCGGTGCGGGATCGTCGACCAGCGGGACCGGTATGCCGTCCTCGGCGTTCGGGACGCCCGGCGGGGTCTCGCCCGGCCCGTACTCCGGTGTGGGCGAACCCCCGCCCTCCCAACCCGGCAGGTCCTCGGGCTTGGGCACGTCACCCTTGCCGTCGCCGGCCTCGGGGGCGTTCGGGTAGCAGCTCGGCGGGATACGGGTGATCAGCTCGAGGAACCGGATCTCCGGATCGTCGGCGCCGGGCCCGGCCCCGAGCGGGGTCGCCGCCGCGACGGCACTTCCCGCCGGGGTCTGATCCGTGGTGGCGCTCCGAGTGCCGCAGCCGGACAGGACCAGGCAGCCGAGGACGGCCACGAGAACGGACTTCGGGAGGGATGTCGATCGCATGCCCGCATCGTGCAGGACTTCGATCACCGCGCACATGAGTACCCGTACTCACCGCACGTCCGAAGGTCATGACCGCCGGCCGGACCGACGGCGGCGGATCACCACCGTCACCGACACCGCGAGCGCCACGAGCGCGGCGGAGACGGTCAGGAGCCAGACCGGGACGCCGCCCACGGTGAGCAGTTCGCCGTGGTAGACGGTCCTGCGGTACGGGGTGTCCTTGGCGGTGGCGCGCAGTTCGTGGTCGTCGTCGATCCGGCTCGGATCCGGGAACTCCTGGTCGATCGCGGTGAGGAACACCGGTTTGCCGCCCGCGAGTTCGGCGAGCGGGCCGTCGTCGGGGCTGACGGTGCCGGCGAAGGTCACCTTCGGCGCGGCGCCGCCGATCCGGGAGTCGGGTTCCATGCGGTGCTCGGCCAGGACGTAGAGGCCGAGGGACTGCGGGGTCTTGGCCATCCGGGAGAGCCTCATCGGGTAGACCAGCCGGTCGCTGTCGAAGCGGATCCTGAGCGGGTCGAGTTCGCCGCGCAGCTTCTTGCCCGGCGCGCGGGGGGCGAGCCGTACCGCCACGTACTCCCACTTCTGGTCGACGTACGGCTTGACCTCGGTGGCGAGGCGGTCGGGGAGGGTGAAGCCGTTGGACTCCAGCCAGTCCTTCAGGGCGTCCGGGTCGGTGGCGGTCAGCCGGGCGACGTCGAAGTCGCCGAGCCGTTCGCGGCCGACGACGCCGACCGCCGGGTCGCCGGCTCCCGGCAGGGCGGCGCCGGCGCCGTCAGTGATGTTGGAGGAGAAGGGCCAGTCCCTGTCGCGCGGCCAGAAGTAGTGCCGGGTCTTGTGCTGGGGCCGTGTCTGCTCCACCAGCTCGTCGAACAGTTTGCCGTCGCCCAGCTGCACCGTGGCCCGCCCCGGGACCGGCATGATCCAGGCGGCCCGTTCCGCGTCCCCGCGGACGGTGAACCGCATGACGATCTGCTCCGTACGGCCGTCCCAGCGCACGACGGAGGTCTCGCGGTCGACGCCGATCCGGGACTGGCCGTGCGGGACCATCGCCCCGCATCCGCACGCGTAGGCCGGGCTGATGAGGGAGCCCAACTGGGTCGCGAGCAGGGCGAACAGCAGCGTCAGAATTCTTCGTTTCATCCACACGGGGTCTCAGACGGCCGTCCGCGTGATCCGGTTCCTACCCCCCTCGCCGAGGTGCCGGAGCCGGCCTCATACTGTGCTCCATGAAGGGGAGCGAGAAGCCGCAACGTGCTCTGCGGCGCCAGGCCGCGGTGCCGTCGAGCCCGCTGGTTCCGGACGCGGTGGAGGCGGAGATCCAGCGTCACGACTGGGATGCGATCGAGTGCGGCTGCGGCCACTCCGCGGGCCATCTGGTTAATGCGGTGCGTGATGCCGCCGAGGGACATCCCTCCGCGTTCCGCGCGCTGGAGGGGCACGTCTTCTTCGGCGAGGACCTGAAGCCGCCCGCGCCGGCGGCGTGCGGCGTCCTGATGGCCGTGTGGTCCGCGCGCCCGCCCCGGCAGGCGACCCGCGAGGCCCTGCTGTGGACCCTGCTGGCCCTGCTCTGCACCGTGGACGACGGCGGCACCCACGAGGCCGGCCTGCACGGGCAGTGCGCCGCCTTCATCCGCACCGGCATCGACGGCTTCCGCCGCGAACTCACCGCCGCCCCGGGCTCGGGGGCCGCCGCGTACGCCGAGGGCATCCTGGAGATCCTCGGTGTACGGGCCTAGGTGCAGCATCCAACGCCGGTCCCAGCCGTTGACGTGGGCGTCGACGCCCCGACGACGCCCGGCGGCCGCGGGAGCCCGCCCGTGAACCACCTTTTGTGTGGACTCGCCGAGAATCCGGCGCTGCCGGCCCGGCTGGTCGACCGGCTGATCGCGCTCGCCATGGCGGGGGTCGAGGTTCCCGCTCGGTGTCCGTCCCCTGAGTTCCTCGACGAGCTGGTCCGGAACCTGGCCGACCGCGCCGATCTCAGCCCCGCCCAGGTCCGGACCCTGGCCGCGCACCACGAACACACCGCGATCCAGCTCGCCTACGGCGGAACGCTGACCGCCGCCGATGTCGACCCGAAGGTCCAGCCGTACGCGGCCATCGCCCTCCTCGACGAGGGTCGGGGCCTGCCGGAGTGGGCCCGCCTCCTCGCGGTGGATCCGGACCCCGACGTCCGGTGGAAGCTGGCCTCAGTCCCCCAGCTTCCACCGGACGTGTCGGAGACGCTGGCCGCCGACCTCGATCTGGAGGTGGTCGGGGAACTGGCCCTCTGGACGACGAACGAGGCCGTCGCCGCCCGTCTCGCACGACACCCGCACGCCGAGGTCCGCTACGCGACGGCCCGCAACGAGTCCACGCCGTCCACCGCGTTGGCCACCCTCGTCACGGGAGCCGGACTCGCTCCGGCGCGGTCCTGCCTGGTCTGCGACAGCAGGGACGTCCCCTTCGTCCACGACCCGTACTGCCCCGATGCGGACTGCTCGCTCCGGGCGGGCGCCGCCTGCGACGGTACGCACGACTCCACGGTCCACGAGACCTGGCTGGGGGCCCTGCGGAACCCGGCCACGCCGAGCGAGGTGGCGGCCCCGTTCGCCGACTCGCCCTCGATGCTGCTCAGGTGGGCGCTCGCCGAACGGACCGACTTGCCGCAGGACGTGTACGCGCGCCTCGCGCGGGACCCCGTGCCGGGTGTCCGGCAGGCGGTCGCCGGGAATCCGGCGATCGACGAGGGGCTCGTACGGACCCTCGCGGCCGATGCCGCGCGGGAGGAGCTGCGCGCGCTGGCCGGGCATCCGCGGCTGCCGCTGGACGTACTGGTCCGGCTCGCCGGGGCCACGCGGATCGGGCCGACGCTGCTGCCGCGGATCGCCTCCGCCACGGTGGCGGAGCTGGTGGATCTGGCGGCGTCCGCGGACGCCTCCGTGCGCATGCTGGTCGCCGAGCGGCGGGATCTGCCGGACGAGGTGCGGGACGCGCTCGCCGACGATCCCGACGCGGCGGTGGTCAAGGCCGTCGTCCCGCATCCGGGGCTGTCGGAGGGGCAGTTGCGCGCCGTGGTCGCGCGGCACGGCGTACGGGTACTGGCGCGGGCCGCCACCAACCCGGACGCGTCCGGGGGCCTGCTGGCGGAGTTGGCCCGGCACGAGCCGTCCGTGCGGCGGACGATGCGGGCGGTCGCCACGCACCCGAACGCCGGCTCCGAGGCGCTGCTGCCCTGCCTGGCCACCGACGACGAGCGGGCACGGCGCGGAGCGGCCGCCCATCCGGCGCTCGCGGTACCGGTGCTCGTCGGGCTGCTGGACGACGCCGACGCGGACGTCGCCCAGGCGGCGGCCGCGAACCCCTCGCTCCCGCTCTCCGTGATGGAGGACCTGGTCCGCCGCTACGCGGAGCCGGGGGTGACCAGGCCCGTCTCGTAGGCGAGCACCACCGCCTGGGCCCGGTCGCGGAGCGACAACTTCGCGAAGATCCGGGCCACATGCGTCTTCACCGTGGCTTCGCTGAGCGTGAGCTCACGGGCCAGCTCGGCGTTTGAGCGGCCGTGGCCCATCAGGGTCAGCACCTCCCGCTCGCGCGGGGTCAGCGCGGCGAGCTCCCGATGGGCGGCGGCCACCGAGGCGGGGTCCCGCTCGGCGGCGCCCGGCGCGCAGCGTTCCACCAGACGGCGGGTGATCGACGGGGCGAGCAGCGCGTCGCCGGTCCCGACCAGCCGGACGGCGTTGGCGAGGTGTTCGGGGGTGACGTCCTTGAGCAGGAACCCGCTGGCCCCGGCGGCGAGGGCGGCGTAGACGTAGCTGTCGAGGTCGAAGGTGGTCAGCATGATCACCCTGCAGCCGGGGGTCTCGGCGAGGATCCGCCGGGCGGCTTCGAGACCGTCCATGTTCGGCATCCGAATGTCGAGCAACACGACGTCGGGCCGAAGCCGGCGCACCGCGGCCACTGCCTCCACCCCGTCGGCGGCGACACCGACGACGTCGATCCCCCGGGCCATGAGGATCAACCGGAAGCCGGTACGCACGAGCTCCTGATCGTCGGCGATCACGACCCGCGGGGCCGGCGCTGCCGCGGGCGTGGGCACCAGCTCGGACTCGGGCACGGTCCCCCGCACGGGAACGGGCGTCGGCGCGTCGGCAGGCACAGGCCTCTGTTCGGGGTCGGGCGCCGGTGCCGCCGCCGCCACAGGGGCAGCCGTCGGCGTCGGCACGGGCTCAGCCGCAGGCGACGGCACCGGCTCCGACCTCAGTGCCGGCCCGGACGCCGCCGCAGGCACGGGCGCGGGCGCGGCCTCAGGCCCAGGCATCGGGTCGGGCAACAGCCCAGGCACGGGCGACAGCCCCGGCGTCGGGTCGGGCGTCAGCCCCGGCGCGGGCGACAGCCCCGGCGTCGGGTCGGGCGACAGCCCCGGCGCGGGCGACAGCCCCGGCGTCGGGTCGGGCGTCAGCCCCGGCGCGGGCGACAGCTCCGGCGTCAGCCCCGGCGTCGGGCCGGGCGCAACCCCAGCCGGAGGCACTGGCACGGACTCGCCCGCGGGCGACAGCTCCGGCTCTGGCTCCGGCCTCAGTGCGGGCACGGACACGGGCCTCGGCATCGGCGTCGGGTCGGGCTTCGGCGCGGTCACGGGCGGTCCAGGGGGAGGCGGGCCCGGACGCGGTAGCCGCCGCCGAGGCGGCGGCGGGCGTCGAGGTCGCCGCCGTAGACGGCGACGCGCTCGCGCAGGCCGATCAGGCCGCGCCCGGTCCCTCCCGGCTTGGGCGCCGAACCCGTCGAGCCCGCGGAACCGCCCGCAGCCGCCGAACCCGCCGAGCCCGCCGAGCCCGCCGCCGGCGCCGTGGCGGACAGCACGCTCGGCCCGCTGCTCAGCACCTCCACCCGCAGCGCGTGTTCCGCGTACCGCACCGTGACCTCCACCTTGCCCCCGTCTCCGTGTTTGAGCGCGTTCGTCAGCGCCTCCTGGACGATCCGGTACGCCGTGACGTCGATCCCGGCCGGCAGCGGGCGCGGGTCCCCGGATACGCGTACCTCCACCGGCAGGCCGGCGAAGGCGAACTTGTCGATCAGCGGGCTGAGCCTGCCCAGGCTCGGCTGCGGTTCCGTGGCCGCCACGGCGGCGGCCGCGTACGACTCGTCCCTGCCGTCCTGCGCGGGCGCCAACAGCCCGAGCAGGTGGCGTAGTTCGGTCATGGTGGTCCGCCCCGCCGCCTCCACCGCGCTCATCGCCGCCGCGGCCTCCTCCGGGAGGGTGGTCAGCACTTCGCGTGCGGCGCCGGCCTGGACCACCATCAGGCTCACGTTGTGGCTGACGATGTCGTGGAGCTCGGCCGCGATCCTGGCCCGTTCCGCGTCCACCGCGGTACGGGCCGCACTCTCGCGCTCCCGTTCCAGCAGCCAGCCGCGTTCCCCCAGGGCCGCCCGGTGCCCGCGCCGGGCGCGCGCCAAGGCCACGCCCAGCCCGCCCGCCACGGCCGCCGCCACGCATGCGGCGGCCACCGCGATGATCGTTCCCACCCTCGCATCCCCCCGTCCGCTCGGCCGTCATTCTGCCGGACCGCTCGTGTACATCCCCAGGATGACCTGCCCGGACTCTTACATCCGGGGGCTGACGCACCATCCGCGCGCTCCGCCTTAGGTTCGGGCCATGACAACTGATCACGGTAGTGCGGGGCAAGTGGTGGTGCGGCTGGACGGCGTGCACAAGGAGTACGGCGACGCGAAGGCCCTGGACGGGCTGTCGCTGGAGATCCGGGCGGGTGACTCGGTCGCGGTGATGGGTCCCTCAGGCTGCGGCAAGTCCACCCTCCTCAACATGGTGGCCGGCCTGGACCGGCCGACTTCGGGCCTGGTGGAGGTGCACGGCCAGGACCTGGGGCGGCTGAACGAGACCGGACTGGCCCTCTTCCGGCGCCGCAACGTCGGCATGATCTTCCAGTTCTTCAACCTCATCGACGATCTGCCGGCCCTCGACAACGTGTCGCTCGCCGCCCAGTTGACCGGCACCTCGGCCCGGCAGGCCCGCCGCCGGGCCCTGGAGCTGCTCGACGAGCTGGGCGTGGCCGACCGCCGCAACAACTACCCGGCGACACTCAGCGGCGGTGAGCGGCAACGGGTGGCCGTGGCACGGGCCTTGATGAACCGTCCGGCGCTGCTGCTGGCGGACGAGCCGACGGGCGCCCTCGACAGCCGCTCGGGCGAGCAGGTGATGGACCTGCTGATCGATCTCAACCAGATCGGGCAGACCCTGCTGATCGTCACCCACGACCGGCACCTGGCCACCCGCTGCGCCGGCCGGCTGGTCGAGATGGCCGACGGCCGAGTGGCCCGCCAGAGCGCCTTGGAGACGTCGGCGTGAGCGCCGTGTGGAGGGCCTCGCGCGCGGCCGTGAAGCGCCGCCGGGTCCAGACGTTCGTCATCGGGCTGGTCGTCCTGTGCTCCACCACGACTGTGCTGCTCGCGCTGGGGCTGCTCGCCGCCGCCTCGGGACCGTTCGAAAAGGCGTACGCCGCCCAGCGCGGCGCACACGTGGTGGCCTCGTTCGACACCGCGAAGGTCTCGGAGGCCCAACTGGCGCAGACCGCCGGGCGTCCGGGCGTGGAGGCCGCCGCCGGGCCCTTCGGACAGGCCGTCGTCGCCGTTCCCCGGGGCTGGCTCGGGTCACCTGGCGGTTCCCTCAGGGTGGTGGGCCGGGCCGAGCCGGCCGGCCCCGTCGACCGCATCGAGATCCTGCGGGGGCGGTGGGCCACGGCGCCGGGCGAGATCGTCGTCAACTTCTCCTTCGGCGGGACCCCCTTCGCGGAACTGCTCGGCACGAAGCTCACGACCCCCGGCGCCCCGCCCCTGACCGTCGTCGGATTCGCCACCGGCATGAGCAAGTCCGCGGACGCCTGGGTCACGCCCGAGCAACTGGCCGCGCTTCATCCGGCCTCCGCCCAGATGCTCTACCGCTTCACGGACTCCTCGACCGACGCGCAGCTGCGCGACGGGCTCGCCAAGGCGACGGCGGAGCTGCCCGAGGAATCACTGACCAACGCCCAGAGCTACCTCACCCTCAAGCAGGCCTTTTCGGCGCTGGCCGACGCCTATCTCCCCTTCATGTCGCTCTTCGGCGTCCTCGGCCTCCTGGTTTCCGGCCTGATCGTCGGGAACGTGGTCAGCGGGGCGGTCGTCTCGGGGTACCGGCACATCGGCGTTCTCAAGGCGTTGGGCTTCACCCCGAACCAGGTGGTCGCCGTCTACCTGACGATGATGTCCGTGCCCGCGGTCGTCGGCGGCGTCCTCGGCACCCTGCTGGGCAACGCGCTGGCCGGGCCCGTCCTCAAACTCTCCTTCTCGGGCATCGAGACGGGCCGGGCAACCGTCGACACCATCCCCCCGTGGGTGTTCGTCGTCTGCCTGCTGGGCATGCCCGCCCTCGTCCTGCTCGCCGCACTGGTCCCCGCCCTGCGGGCGCACCGGCTGCCCGCCGCCCAGGCGATCAGCGCGGGTGGTGCGCCCCGGACCGGGCGTGGGTTGCGCATCCAGCGGGTGCTGGGCTTCACCGAACTGCCGCGCCCGGTCAGCCTGGGCCTGGGCCAGCCGTTCGCCCGGCCCGGCCGCACGCTCCTGACCGTGGCGGCCATCGTCCTGGGGGTCACCACGGTGACGCTGTCGACCGGGCTGACCAGCACGATGCTCGCACTGGGCAATGCCGGACGGGGCGACGGCGGCGCCCACGTCCTGGTGCACGCGGACGAGCAGGGCGACCGGCCCCTGCCCCTGCTCGGCGACGCGCAGATCGAGGAGCGTCTGCTGTCCCTTCCCGGCGTGCAGCACGTGCGGGCCCGCGGACTGGCCGAGGTGAGCCTGGTCGGGCAGACCCAGCCCGCCTTCGCCAACTTCTACCGCGGGAATCACTCCTTGTACGCCTACGAAATCGTCGAGGGCCGGCTGCCGGACGCGGCAGGGGAGATCGTGGCCGGGCCGTCGTTCCTCACCCAGCGCGGACTGGCGATCGGTGACCGGGTCACCCTGGAGTTGAACGGCAGGCAGGTCCCCACGACCATCGTCGGCAAGCTGATCGAAGGCAACCCGCGGGCCCTGGACGCCACCTGGGAGACCCTGGAGCAGCTGGCACCGGGCTCCCGCGCCATCGAGTACTACGTCCAGCTCTCCCCCGGCGCCGACGCGAACGCCTACGCGGCGGCGGTCGAGGCGGCCGACCCCGGGCTCTCCGTGTCCGTGGGGGGCGGGGGGAGCGCCGCCACGGTCACCGTCGTCACCTTCTCCACGGTGTTCACTGTGCTGCTGGCCCTCGTCGCCTCGCTCGGCGTCTTCAACACGGTCCTGCTGAACACCCGGGAGCGCCGCCGGGACCTGGGCATGCTCAAGTCGATCGGGATGACGCCCCGCCAGGTGGTGGTGATGACGGTGACCTCGGTGGCCGGGCTCGGCGTGGTCGGCGGGCTGCTCGGCATCCCGCTCGGGATACTGGCGCACCGGCTGGTCGTCGACAACGTCGGCATCGTCGCCTTCCCCGAGTACATGAAGGACGTGTGGCACCCCCCGCAGTTGGCCGCGATGCTCCTGGCCGGGGTGGCGATCGCCGTCCTCGGGGCCCTGCTGCCGGCCCGGTCGGCGGCCCGGATGACGATCGCCTCGGTGCTGCACACCGAGTAGGGCGGGCCGCTGCCAAGGGGCGGCCGCTACCTGGGGGAGGCCTCCTGCTCGACGCG
Source organism: Streptomyces sp. NPDC059874 (assembly GCF_042731135.1). Classification (NCBI taxonomy): domain Bacteria; kingdom Bacillati; phylum Actinomycetota; class Actinomycetes; order Kitasatosporales; family Streptomycetaceae; genus Streptomyces; species Streptomyces sp. NPDC059874. The sequence continues at coordinate 31,519 of NZ_JBHWJY010000010.1, read as the reverse complement.
ATGCTCTTCGACGATGCGACCGTCACGCAGTTCCACGACCCGGTCGGCCAGTTCGATCAGGGCCGGGTCGTGGGTGGCGACCAGGGCGGTGACTCCCTCGCTCCGGACCACCGCCCGCAGCAGCCGCATGATCGACCGGCCGGTCTCGGAATCGAGCTGGCCGGTCGGTTCGTCCGCGATGATCAGGTCGGGCTCGTTGGCGAGGGCGCGGGCCACCGCCACCCGCTGCTGCTGCCCGCCCGAGAGTTCACCGGGCCGCTGGCCCGCGTGTTCGGCCAGGCCCACCAGGGCGAGCAGGGTACGGGCCCGCTCCTCGCGTTGCTGGGCCGGGACCTTCCGCAGCCGCATCGGGACCCCAACGTTCTCCGCCGCCGTCAGGACGGGGATCAGGCCGAAGGACTGGAAGACGAAACCGATCCGGTCGCGGCGCAGCGCCAGCAGTCCCGTCTCGTCCAGCCCGGCGAGGTCGGTGCCGTCGAGGGAGACGGTGCCCGCGCTCGGGGTGTCGAGTCCGCCGACCAGGTTCAGCAGGGTGGTCTTGCCGGAGCCCGACCGCCCCTTGAGCGCGGTGAGTTCACCGCGGCGCACCTCGAAGGAGACGCCGCGCAGCGCGTGCACGGCGTGCGGGCCGCTGCCGAAGCTGCGGTGGACGTCGTCCACGACCACCATCGGCGCGGCGGCCGGATCGTCCTGGTGCTCAGTCATGACGTGTGCTCCCCCTGGAACTAGGACCGGCCGAAACGGACACGCTGGGCCTGTCGTTCGAATTTGCTCACCCGTCACGTCCTTCGCGCAAGTCCCTTCCCCTGTGCGTTCGAATCTGACAACATCGTCCGCTATCCGGTGCCTGAGGTCCGGACGGGGGAGGAACACGGCACATGCTCGGCTTCGTCGTGCGCCGGCTGCGCGGACGACTGCCGCTCGCCGCCGCCGTACTGCTCACCGTACTGATCACCACGACCGTGCTGACCGCCCTGTTCGCGTTCACAAGTGGTGTGGGCGAGGCCGGACTGCGCCAGGCGCTCCAGGGGCCGGGCCGGACCCGGACCACGGTCCTGGTGACCGACGAGCATCCGGCGACCGCGCGCGCCAAGGACGACGAGACCGTACGGGCCTTCGCCGGCGAGCTGTTCGGTCGGCTCCCTGTGGTGGTCGAGAGCCTCGCGCGCAGCCGTTCGTACGGACTGCCCGGCGCACGCACCCCCGGCAAGGACAGCGATCTGACGCTGCTGGCCTCCCTCGACCGGGAGCGGGTGCGGCTCCTCGCGGGGCAGTGGCCGCAGCCGGTCGCGGGGCCGGGCTCCTCGCTCACGCAGGTGGCCGTTCCACCGGCCGCGCTGACCCGGCTCGGACTGACCGAGGCGGCGCTGCCCGCCGAGGTCCGCCTCGACGACCGGTACGGCGGAGCCCCGCTCACCGTGCTCGTCACGGGGGTCTACCGGGCGGCCGACCCCGAGTCCCCGTACTGGCGGCTCGACCCGCTCGGCGGCCGAGAGGTCCAGGTCAGCGCCTTCACCACGTACGGACCGCTGCTCGTCGACGACTCCGCGTTCACGGCGGGCGGGCTGCCGCAGAACAGCCGCGGCAGGCTCCTCACCGCCGACTTCACCACCGTGCGCGCCGCCGAGGCGGCGGCGGTCCGGGAGCGCGCGGCCGCGTCGGCGCCCGGCGCCCGCGGTGGTGCCGGCGGCGGTGCCACCGGGGTGAAGGTCCCGGACGGCTTCCAGGTCAAGACCGAACTTCCGCAGCTGCTGGGCGAGTTGGCTTCCGGGCAGCGCGTCGCCCGGTCCACCCTGCTCGTCGGTGCGCTCCAGCTCGCCGTCCTCGCCGCCGCCGCACTGCTGCTGGTCGCCCACCTCCTGACGGAACGCCAGGAGCCCGAGCGGGTCCTGCTGACGGCGCGCGGCGCCTCACGCCTCCGTCTCGGCGCCCTCGGTGCGGCCGGATCGCTGCTGCTCGCACTGCCTGCCGCCGTGCTCGCGCCCCTGCTCACCCCGCCCCTGCTGCGGCTCCTCGCCGGATTCGGCCCGCCGGTCCGGGTGCCCCTGGACACCTCCGGGACCTGGCTGCTCTGGCCGGTCGCGGGCGGCTGCGCCCTGGGGTGCGTCCTGTTGACCGCGCTGCCCTCCGTACTGCGCGGCGCGGGGGCCGCCGCCCTGCGGCGCAGCGGCCGCCGCCAGGCGGTGGTCGCCGGGGCCGCCCGGTCCGGGGCCGACCTGGCGCTGGTGGCGCTCGCCGTCCTCGCCTACCGGCAGCTCGCGCAGTACAGCGGCGACGACCTCGCGGCCACCGCGTCGGCCGGCGGGCCGGGTGTGGACCCGGTGCTGGTCGCCGCGCCGACCCTGGCCCTGTGCGCGGGCACGTTGCTGGTGCTGCGGCTGCTGCCGTTCGCCGCGCGCCTCGGCGGACGGATCGCCGCACGGGGCCGGGGACTCGGACCGGCGCTGGTCGGCTGGCAGCTCGCCCGCCGGCCGGGACGGGCCACCGGGCCGGTGCTGTTGCTCGTCCTCGCCGTCTCCAGCGGGGTTCTTGCGCTGGGTCAGCAGACCGCCTGGTCCGCATCCCAGCGCGACCAGGCCGAATTCGCCACCGCGGGGGGCCTGCGGATCTCCGGGAGCGCCCTGGCCCCGCTGGGCCGGGGCGGGTTGTACGCGTCACTGCCCGGCGGCGATCGGGTGATCCCGGTGGTCCGCGCCCAGCAGGACCTGCCGGGCGGGCGGGCCGGGCAGGTCCTCGCGCTGGACGCGTCAGGAGTGGCCGAACGGGTGCCGCTGCGCGCCGACCTGCGGGACGGGCGCTCCATGCGGGAGCTGTTCGCCCCGCTCACGGAGGGTGGGTCGGCGGGCGCTTCGGCCGCGGGAACCGGCATCGAACTGCCCGGGCACCCTCGCCGGATCGATCTGGACATCACGGTGCGGACCCCCGATGCGGTGGGCCGCCCCGGCCTCGGGCTGCTGCTGCGCGACCGGTTCGGCCTGACCTACCGTTCGCCGATGCTCCCGCTTCCCGAGTCCGGGGACGCCACCCTCTCGCTGGACCTGGACACCCTGGCCGGGGCCCCGCTGGGGTCGGCCGCCGCGCCACTGCGGATCGCCGGGCTCGTGCTCTCGTACGGGATGCAGGACCTCGGTCCCCGGCCGGACGGGTTCCCGGAGCCCGACGGGCCCGAGCAGTCCGCGGAGCTGACCTTGCGCCGGATCGCGGCCGCCGACAGCCCGGACGGGGCGGCCGTGCCGGTCTCGGGCGCCGCCCCCGACTGGACGCTGAAGGCCCCGCCGCCGACCCGTGGCGGCCAGGCTGCCGAGCTGCTCCCGGCCGGGCCGGAAGGATCGGGCGGCCCCGCGCTGCTCCGGGTCCGCTACCGGGGCGGCACGGGCACCGTCGGGGGTGTGCAGCTGGGGCTGTTGGTGGGCGCCGCCCCGGCGGCCGAGGTGCCGGGGATCGCCACCCGCGCCTACCTCGCCGCGGTCGGCGCGGCCGTGGGCGACCTCGTGCCCGTGCCGCTGGGCGGGGCCACGGTGCCGGTGCGGATCACCGCGGCCGTCGGTTCGCTGCCGGTGGCCGGTGACACCGCCGTGGCCGTCGATCTGGCCGCGGCCGGGCGGCTGTTGGCGGCCGACGGCGGGCGGGAGCTGCCCGCGACCGCCGAGTGGTGGCTGCCGGCGGCCTCCGCCGACGACCCGGCCCCCGCGCGGGCCGCCGCCGAGCTGCGCTCCGGTGCGGGGGCGCAGCAGGTGGAGCTGCGCGATGAGGTGGCGGCGGCGCTGCTGGACGATCCGCTGAGCGCGGGCCCGCAGAGCGCGCTGGCCGCCCTCGCGGTGGCCTGTGCGGTGCTGGCCGCGATCGGTTTCGGGGCGTCCGCGGCGGCGGCCGGGCGGGAGCGGACCGGGGAGTTCGCGGTGCTGCGGGCGCTGGGGGCGCCCCGGCGGAGGCTGGCCCGGACGGCCGCTGCCGAGAGCTGTGTGCTGGTCGGCCTGGGGACGGCCGTCGGGGTGGGGCTGGGCGCGGCCATCGTCCACCTGGTGGTGCCGCTGATGGTGCTGACACCCGCCGCGCGGCGTCCGGTCCCGCGGGTGCTGGTGGACCTGCCGGGCGGAGAAACGTTGCTGCTCGCCGTCGCGATCGCCGCGGTGCCGCTGCTGTCGGCCGTACTGGGCGGCCGCCGAGACCGAGGCGTGGCCGACCGGCTGCGGCACGTGGAGGAGTCATGAGCCGCCCGCCGTCATCCGGGGCCCGGGCCGGGCGGGACCGTGCCGTCACGGGTCGGCCCGCGCCCTGGGTGTGGACTCGACTGCGTGCGGCGCCGCTGAGCGCGTTGCTCGGTGCCGCGCTCGTCTTCGTTTCCGTCCTGCTGGCGGCCGCCCTGCCCCGGGCCGTCGACCGCGGCGCCGACCAGGCACTGCGCGCGTTCCTGCACGACCAGGGCCCCGGTCCGACGAGCCTGTTCGCCAACACGACCTCCCGGGGCGGGCTCGCGACCCCGCAGGAACTCGACTCCGCCCTGGCCACCCTGACCGAGACGACGCGCACCCGCGGTTCGTTCCGGCTCGCCCCCAGCGGTCCCGTGCACGGCGCCGTCGGCGTGAAGGCCCGCGACCTGGCGAACCCGGGGTTGTCCCGGCCCGAGGGCATCGACCCCCGGCTGACCCTGGCGTACCTGCCCGAGGTGGCCGCCCACGTGTCGCTGGTGGCGGGGCGCTGGCCGGCGGGCACCGGCTCCCCCGACGGCCCGATCCAGGTGGTCCTGTCGCGTGCCGCCTCCGAGACCCTGGGGGCCCCGCTCGGTACCGTGCTGGAGTCCACGCCGACCCTTTCCGGCACGATCCGCGCCGAGGTCGTCGGCCTCTACGACGCGGCCGACGCCGGCGGCGTCTACTGGACCGACCTGCCCTGCCTGACCAAGGCCTGCCAGACCCTGACCACCACCTCCCCGCCTCAGGCGTACTGGGCGACCGCCGCCCTCGTCGGCCCGGAGGGGCGCGACCGGATCGCCGCCTGGGGCGAGGGCATCCAGTACTTCTGGCGGCTCCCGGTGGACACCGCCGCGCTTCGGGCCGATCAACTGCCGCGCACCGGCACGGAGATCGCCTCCTTCGTCGCCGGCCCCACCGCCTCCGAGCTCGGATCGGCGCTCAAACGGCCCGACCTGCACATCGCGTCCCGCCTTCCGGAGCTCTTCCAGCGGGCCGAGGCCCGGCGGCAGGGCGCCGCCCCGCTCGCCGCGATCGGCCCCGCCGGGGTCGCCGGGGTGGCCGTCGTCGTCTTCTGTCTGACCGCCGCGCTGGGCGGCGACCGGCGCGAGGCCGAGCTGCGGCTGCTGCTCGCGCGCGGCGGCTCGCGCCGCTCCATCGTGCGCCGCCTTCTCGGCGAGGGTGCCGTCACCGTCCTGCCCGCGGCCGCGGCGGCCACCTGGCTCGCCGTGGCCCTGCTGCCGACACCGCGGCTGACGGCCTCGCTGATCGCGGCGTCCGCCGTCACCCTGCTCGCGCTCGTGGCCCTGCCCGTACGGGCATACGCGCTGCTGTCGGGTCCGCGCGGGCCGAGCCCGCGCAGGCGGCTCGTGGCCGAACTGCTGGTCTTCGCCGCCACCGCGGCCGCCGTGTTCGAGGTGCGCACGCGCGGGGTCGCCCCCGAAGGCGCGGGGCTGGACCCGCTGCTCGTCGCCGCCCCGCTGCTGCTCGCCCTGTCCGGCGGGCTCGTGCTGGCCCGGCTCCAGCCGGCCCTCGTCGGAGCGCCCGCCCGGGCGGCGGGCCGACGCTCCGGCCTGGTCGGGTTCCTCGGGCTGGCCCGCGCCGCGCGGGGCGCCGGAAGCTCCGGGGTCGGGGCCGGCGGGCAAGGGCAAGGGCGGGGGCGGCCCTCGGCGCTGCCGCTGATCGCGCTGCTGCTGGCCGTCACCACGGGCGGCTTCGGCGCCACGGTGCTGGCGGCGGTGGACACCGCCCGGCTCCAGGTGGCCCGGCAGGCGGTCGGCGGCGACGCCCACATCGCCGCGCCCCCCGGGGACGCGGTGCCGGAGGAACTGGTCAAGGCCGCCGGCGCGCTGCCCGGCGTACGGACCGCGACCTCGGTGCGGCTGGACGACGACGCCTTCCTCTTCGGCACCGGGCGCGGCTCCACGCACGTCACGGTGGTGGTCGTCGACCCGGAGTCCTACGCACGCCTGTCCCGGACCGTCGGGCGAGGCCGGTTCGACCCGGCCGTGCTCACCGCCGGCGCCTCCGGCGCTCCGATCCCCGCGCTGTTCAGCAGTGACCTGATGGGGCGGCAGGATCTGGCCGGGCGGGCCGCCGGGGAAGCCTTCCGGCTCCTGGTCGGCGGTGAGGAACTCCGGGTCACGGCCGCCGGGGTGATCAACGGCACGCCGGCGATGCCGGGCCCCGGCACCGCCACCCTGGTCCTGCCGGTCGGCCCGACCGCGGCCGTGACCCCCAAGGCCGCGCATCCCAACCGGTGGTACGCGATCGGCCCGCTCGACGGCGACCGGCTGGCCGAGTTGGTCCGCGCCAAGGCTCCGGCCGCGGCCGCCGAGCACTACCTGGTGGGGACGAGCGCCGCCTCGGTCGCGGAGCTCGCCGGGGATCCGCTCCAGCACTCGGCCGGACGGCTTTTCTGGGCGTCGGTGGCGGGCGCCGCGGGATTCGCCCTGCTCGCCGTGCTGCTGACCCTGGTGCGCGCCGCGCCGGAGCGGGCGGCGCTGCTGGCGCGGCTGCGCACGATGGGCCTGCGGCCCCGGCAGGGCGTGGCGCTGATCCTGGCGGAGGCACTGCCACAGGCGCTGCTCGCCGCGTTCGGCGGCGGACTGGTCGCGGCGGCGGCCGTGGCGTTGCTGGGCCCGGCCGTGGACCTGTCCGCACTGGTCGGCGCGGACGTCCCGATCGGGATGCCGATCGCCGCGGCGCCGGTGCTGACGCAGGCGCTGGGCGTGGCGGTCCTGGTCGCCGCGGCCGTACTGGCGGAGGCGGCGATATCCGGCAGGCGACAGATCACCACCGAGTTGAGAGCGGGAGACCAGCGGTGAACACCGACCAGCCGACCTACGAAGAGCTGCGCCGGCAGGCCTTGGCCGCCGCCGAGCCCCGTACGACCGGGGCGGACACGGCGATCGCCTGCGACCGCCTGGTGCGCATCTTCAGCACCGCGGGGGTCGAGGTGCAGGCCCTGCAGGGGCTCGAACTGACCGTGGCCCGGGGCGACCTGGTGGCGCTGGTCGGCGCCTCGGGCAGCGGGAAGTCGACGCTGCTGAACATCCTGGCCGGCTTGGACGTCCCCACGGCGGGCACGGCCACCGTGGGCGGCTACGACCTGCTGGAGATGTCGGCCAAGGAGCGGTTGCGCTACCGCCGCGAGGCGGTGGGCTTCGTCTGGCAGCAGACGGCCCGCAACCTGCTGCCTTTCCTGACGGCGGCTCAGAACATCGCCCTGCCCATGCAGTTGCGGGGACGCATGTCGCGCGGCGCGTCCGGCCGCCGCGCGCAGCGGGTGGGGCAGCTGCTCGACGCCCTGGAGATCGGCGACCTCGCGGGCCGTCGCCCGGCCGAGCTGTCCGGTGGCCAGCAGCAGCGGGTGGCCATCGCCGTGGCCATGGCCAACGACCCGAAGGTGCTGCTCGCCGACGAGCCCACCGGTGAGCTGGACTCCGAGACCGGCGCCGCCATCTTCGAGTCCTTCCGCACCGTCAACCGGGAACTGGGCGCCACCGTGGTCATCGTGACCCACGACCCGCTGGTCGCCGGCGAAGTCCGCCGTACGGTCGCCATCCGAGACGGCCGCACGAGCAGCGAGGTCCTGCGGCGCACGGTCACCGACGAGCACGGCGAGGAGTCGGTGAGCGAGCGCGAGTACGTGATGCTGGACCGCACCGGCCGCGTCCAGCTCCCCCAGAAGTTCCTGGAGGCGCTGGGCATGGAACACCGGGTGGCGGTCGACCTGGCCGCCGACCACATCGAGGTCCGCCGCGACGATGCGGAGTCCTGAGCGCGTACGGCCCGTCGGACGCGGAAGGCCTCCTCGCCGGGCAGGGAACGCTGTCCTCCGCCCCCGCTCCCCTGCGACCATCCGGGGCATGACGTCTCTCCTCGCACGCGCCGCCGCCCTCACCCTGCCCGCTGTCCTCCTCCTCGCACTGTCCGGCGAGCTCGGCCCGGCCTGGGCCGGCGCCGGCGCTCCGCAGGTGGTGGCGGGCAACTGCTCGCCTTGTTGGCCGTACGACGTCGCCCTGCCCGACGGCTGGAACGGGGACTACGGCCACGCCTACCGGGGCGTGGCCACGACGTAACCGGATCGGTTTCGTCACGGCTGTCACATTCGATCGCCGTCCCGGGTCAAAGGGGCATGAACGCGAAGACGATCGCCCTCGCCGTCCCGCTGGCCGCCGCGCTCCTCACAGCGACCGCCACCGCCCCCGCCTCCGCCGCGTACGGCGGTCCCTGGAGCAGCGCCTGGGGCACCTCCCCGCAGACGCCCACGCACACCCCCTGGTTCGCCAACTGGTCCGAGGAAGGCTTCGCCGACCAGTCCGTGCGCCAGGTGATCCGCGTCGGAGCCGGGGGATCGGAACTGCGCGTGCGGGTCACCAACCTCTACGGGAAGACCCCGCTCAAGCTGACCGGCGCCACGGTCGCCAGGACCGCCGGCGGGGCGGCCGTGCAGCCGGAATCGGTGCGGGCACTGCGCTTCGACGGGGCGCAGTCGGTCACGGTCCCGGCCGGCGGGCAGCTCTCCAGCGATGCGGTCGCGCTGCCCGTGAAGGCCTTCGAACAGCTCACCGTCACCTTCTACTTCGAGGGGCCCACCGGCCCGGCCACCTTCCACAACGTCGCCATGTCGCTGTCCTACCGGGCCACCGGGGACCACCGGCGCGACGCCGCGGCCGATGCGTTCGCCGCCGGCCCGCCGAGCCTCTCCTGGTCCTACCTGGCCGGGGTCGACGTGAAGAACGCCCGCCCGGGCGGAGCGGGCGACGCGGGCGGGTCCCGGAAGGCGGTCGTCGCCTTCGGTGACTCCCTCACCGACGGGTTCGGAGCCACTCCCGGCGCCGACCGCCGCTACCCCGACGAGCTCGCCAAGCGCCTCGCCGCGGAGGGTCGTTCGAGGCCCGTGCTCAACGCGGGCATCGGCGGGAACAAGGTGCTGAACGACTCGGACTGCTTCGGCGAGAGCGCACTGTCCCGTTTCCGGCGCGACGCGCTCGGCCGCCCCGACGTGGGCACCGTCGTCCTCCTGGAGGGCACCAACGACATCGTCCAGCCCGAGGGACCCCAGGACCACTGCACCGCGGGCAGCCCGAAGGTCACCGCCGAGGAGATCATCGCCGGCTACCGACAGCTCATCCGCGAGGCCCACACCCGCGGTGTCAGGGTCATCGGCGCCACCATCCCGCCCTTCCACGGCTCGAAGTACTGGACCGAGCGCGGCGAGGACGTCCGTACGGCGGTCAACCACTGGATCCGCACCGGTGGCGCGTACGACGGCGTCGTGGACTTCGACCGGGTGCTGGCGGCGCCCGCCGACCCGGCGCGCCCCAAGGAGGTCAAGGTCAAGGAGGAGTACGTCCTCGAAATGGACCACCTGCACATGAAGGACGCCGGGTACAAGGCGATGGCCGACGCCTTCGATCTGAACTCCCTCTGACCGACGTCCCGAATGCCGGACCCGACCCCGGGCGGGTGATTTCGTCACCTCCCCGGGCCGGGGGTCGTTAGCGCCTCGGGGTCGGCTCGGGGGCGAAGGGATGACGGTTATGCGGCAGTTTCCTCTGGAGATGCACCACGTGACACCCGGTCGGGTGGTCGAGTGGCGACTCAAGTGCACGGCGACGGACGCGGAGGCGGACCTCCGGGCGGACGTGCGGGCGCAGGCCGACGACCAGGACGTCCGAGCGGGCCGGAAGGCGTCGTTCAACCAGGACAAGCACTTCACGGTCGCCGAGGAAAGCAGGGCCGCCGACGACCCGGTCGCCTCGTGGATCGCGGTCACCTTCGAGGTGTCGGGTCCGCTCGACGAACCGGCCCTGGCGCAGGCGCTGCTGGCCTTCGTCCAGCGGCACGAGGTGCTGAGGTGCGCGTTCCGCAGGCTCGCCGGGGAGGTGGCGTGCGAGCCCTTCGACCCCGCCGAACTCGCCCTCGACGCCGAGCCCGTGGCCGCCTTCGACAGTTCCGACCTGTTGCGCGAGTTCCTCGTCGAGCGGTTCAAGCGGAGCATCGACACCCTCTCCTGGCCCCTGTTCATCATGGGCGCCGTGCTCCGCGAGGACTCCGCCACCGTCTACCTCGCCTTCGACCACATCGTGTGCGACGGCATGTCGATGCCGATCGTCGTCCACGAGGTGCTCACGGCCTACGAGGGCCTGTGTCGCGGCGAGGCGATCGCGCTGCCGCCCGCCCCGTCCTATCTCGACTTCGCCGACGAGCAGCGCCGCCGCTACCTCTCCATCGACGCCCGCGACCAACGCCTCGACTACTGGAAGTCCTTCATCGAGCGGGGTGGCGGCGAGTTCTTCCCCCGCTTCCCCCTCGACCTCGGTGTGGAGCCGGACCGGATGTACCCGATCGTGAACGAGGCATCCCAACTGCTCGACGCCTCCGACGCGGAGGTGTTCGAGAAGACCTGCCTGACGGTCGGCGGCAAGCCCTTCATGGGCGTGCTCGCCTCCGTCGCCGTGTGCCTCCGCGAGGCGGGCGGGCCCGGGGTCTACCGGGGTCTGATGCCGGTGAGCGAACGCGGCCGACAGACCTGGACGGACTCGGTGGGGTGGTTCGTCAACACGATGCCCATCGAGTTCGACGCCTCCCCCGGCCGGGACTTCGCCACGGTCATGGCCGGGGTCCGCGCCGGATTCGGCGAGATGATCGGCCACATCGACGTGCCGTTCGTCCGGGCGTGGGAGCTGCTGGCGCCCGAGGAGTTCGCGGCCCGCTCCTGGCCCTATCCCGTGAACTTCTTCTCGTACATCGACATGCGCAAGTGCCGCGGCGCCGAACGCCACGACGAGTGGCGGCCGACCACCCACGTGTGGTCGGCGCGGGCGAACGGGGCCTGCTCGTGGTTCCAGCGGGACGCGGACGGGCTGCACATGAACTCCCTGTACGTGGACACGCCGGCGGCCCGCCGCACCATGGGCGACTTCCAGGAGGCGTTGCGCCTGACGGTGCGGGAGATCGCCCGCGCGGGCGGATTCCGCCGACCCGTGGCGCTGACCCCGCCGCGGCGGCCCGCCCGCACTCCGCTCGACGTGGCCGCGTACGCCCGCCGCGGCTGAGGCGGTCGTACCGCGGGCGCTCTACGAGAGACGGGCCGCGCGGCCCAGCAGCAGGTCGCGCTCCCGCTCGTTGCGCGTGAGCGAGGCCGCCCGCTCGAACTCGGCACGGGCCTCCTCCGGCCGGCCGAGCCGCTCCAGCAGGTCTCCTCGTACGCTCGGCAGCAAGTGGTAGGCGCGCAGGGCGGGTTCCTCCGTCAGGGCGTCGACGAGCGGCAGCGCCGCCTCGGGCCCCTGGGCCATGGAGACGGCCACCGCGCGGTTGAGTTCCACCACGGGTGACGGGACGAGCAGGACGAGTCGGCCGTACAGTGCGGCGATCGTGGGCCAGTCGGTGTCCTCGTAGCGGACGGCCGCCGCGTGGCAGCCGGCGATCGCGGCCTGGAGGGCGTACGGGCCGCTTCCGGCGTGGCTCAGCGCCCGGACGCCCCGATGGACGAGCATGCGGTTCCACTTGGCCCGGTTCTGGTCCGCGAGCAGCACCGGTTCCCCGTCGGGGCCGGTGCGGGCGGTGATCCGGGAGGCCTGGAACTCCAGGAGCGCGGCGAGGCCGTGCGCCTCCGGTTCCTTGGGCATCAGGGCGGCGAGGAGGCGGGCGAGGCGCAGGGCGTCCTCGCACAGGGCGGGGCGGACGAGGTCGTCGCCCGCGGTGGCCGAGTAGCCCTCGTTGAAGACGAGGTAGATGACTTCGAGGACGGAGGCCAGTCGCGCCTCCCGGTCGGTCCCGTACGGGACCTCGAAGGGCACGCCCGCCGCGGCCAGGGTCCGCTTCGCCCGGACGATGCGCTGGGCGACGGTCGGCTCGGAGGACAGGAAGGCGCGGGCGATCTCCTGTGTCGTCAGTCCGCCCATCAGTCGCAGGGTGAGCGCGATCCGGGCGTCGGTGGCGAGGACGGGATGGCAGGCGGTGAAGATCAGCCGGAGCAGATCGTCGTCGATGTCGTCCGGGTCCGCCGGTTCGGCGGGCGGCGGGGCGTCCTCCAGGCTCCGGCCGACCTCGGCGAGCTTGCGCGCGTACGTCTCCTTGCGGCGGACGAGGTCGATCGCGCGGTTCTTGGCGGTGGCCATGAGCCAGGCGCCCGGCCTCTCCGGGACGCCCGACTCCGGCCACTGTTCGAGTGCGGCGACGAGGGCGTCCTGCGCGAGTTCCTCGGCGATGCCGACGTCCCGCACGATGCGGGCCACACCGGCGATGATGCGCGCGGACTCGATCCTGAACACCGCTTCGACCGCCCGGGCCGTATTCGCTGCCGTCACGGCCACCCATCAGAGCAGCCGTGACGAGGCAGGGCAAACGCGGCGCGGACGCCCGGGGCCGGAACCCCGGGGACCCGGCGGCTCACATCTCCTGGATCTCCCGGACCTCGGCGCTGACGTTCCAGTGCGTGGGGTGGATCTCCAGGAAGCGGCGGGTCCACTCCACGGCCTCGGCCTTGTCCTTGCACTGGGTGAGGGAGTAGCCGCCGACCACTTCCTTGGTCTCGGTGAAGGGGCCGTCGGTGTAGCTGATCTTCCCGCCGGACCAGCTGAGCCGGGTGCCCTCGGAGGTGGGGAGCAGGCCGGCGGTGTCGAGCATGACCCCGGCCTTGGTGATCTCCTCCAGGAGGGCGCCCATGCGCTGCTCGAAGTCCGCGGGGAACTCCTCGGGCGGCAGGTTCTGCTCGTCGATGCGGATCATCGTCAGGAAGCGCGGCATGGTGACTCCTCGGTCGGGAGGGCGGGGGCTCTCCCCGCCTCTCACCCCTGCGTCGAACGGGAGGGGCCCGGATCGACAGCTCCCCGAGAATTCTTCGAAGATTTTTCCCGAGGAGCCGAACGACACGGCCCTACTGGTGAGTAGGATCGCGGTCCCGACCGCCCCCGAGAGGACTCGACACCCATGCCCCGCCCGCTTTCCTCCCCGCTGCTGCTCGCGGGCCTCCTCGCCGGCGCGGCCGTCGCGCACGCCGCGGTGCCGAAGCAGTTCGACGCCATCGTCCCGCGCTCGCTGCCGGGCAGCCCGCGCCGGTGGACGTACGCGAGCGGCGCCGCCGAACTCGCCCTCGCCGCCGGGGTCGCCCATCCGCGCACCCGAAAGGCGGCGGCGATGGCGGCCGCCGCCTTCTTCGTCGGCGTGTTCCCGGCGAACGTCAAGATGGCCGCCGACGCCCGCCACCGCTCCCCCGCACTGCGGGCCGTGGCCTACGGCCGACTGCCGCTCCAGCTGCCGTTGGTGCTGTGGGCCAGGAACGTGAGCCGCGAGGCGGTGCGCTGACCCTCGCGCACGGCCGCACCGCCCGGCCCGGGGCGGCCTCAGCGGCTGTCGCCCACCCAGTCCCAGTGGCCCGGGTCCTGCGTGCGGCGGCGGTAGTGGGCGCGCCCGCCCGCCCCGTAGCGCCCTATCTCCGTCGGGAGCCGGGCCTCCTCCGCGAGCTGGGGCGCGCTCCAGCCGGTGATGTCGAGCAGGAGACCGTCGAGGGGTCCGCCCACGAGCTCGCCGTAGACATGGCCGGGTCGCGGGCCGGGGTCGGGGTCTTCGTGGTCGGCGCCGTAGACCCGGCGCCGGAGCATCCTGTCGTCCATGGCAATCAGCTTCACAGGCGCCACTGACAACGGGCGATGATGGTGGCCGGCCGCCTCCCCTGCCGAGGAGGCATCAGGGAGCGAGGAGCGGTACGCATGGCACGTCGGGTACACCAGCCACTGGAGGACCAGGAGTTCGACTTCGTCCTCTCCATGACGACGGGACCGGTCCTCGCCTACTTCTGCGGGTCCTGGCCGAAGGCCCTCGACGCCTGCCGCGCGATGGACGCGATCGTCGCCGAGCTGGCGGTGGAGTACGGGACGCGGTTCACCGCCGTCCGCACCGACATGACCCGCTGCCCAGGCCCGACCAGGCGTTACGGGGTGACCGGCGCCCCGACCGCCGTGCTCATCGAGGACGGCGAGGCGATCGCGACCCAGGCCGGTCCGATGACGCGCGAAGAGTTCCGGCAGTTCCTGGACGCCCACCTCTGAGCGGTTACACCTCCAGTGGAGGGTCGGCGGGTGAGTTCCTGTACAGTTGTCCAGGAAGTAGGGTCCCCTGATCCCTGGGCAATGAGAAACGGAGGCGGTCGTGGACACGGTCGCTCTGATACTGATCGGCCTCGTGGCCGCGCTGCACGCGTACTTCCTGGTCCTGGAGATGTTCCTGTGGCAGCGGCCGCCGGGCCGGGCACTGTCCGGCTTCGACGCGGACACCGCCCGCCTCACGGCGCCGCTCGCCGCGAACCAGGGGCTCTACAACGGGTTCCTCGCCGCGGGGCTGATCTGGGCGCTGGTCATCGACTCGCTCGCCACGCAGGTCTTCTTCCTCGTCTGCGTGATCGTCGCCGGGGTGTTCGGGGCCGTGACCGCCAACCGACGGATCCTCATCGCCCAGGCCCTGCCCGGCGCACTCGCGCTCGGCGCGGCCCTGGCGGCCGCGTGAGCCCGGAGGACCCGCGCACGGCCCGCACGAAGGCGCGGCTGCGCGAGAGTCTGCTCGCGGAGTGCGCGGACCGGCCGCTCGCCGAGGTCAGCGTCTCGGCGGTGGTCCGCCGCGCCGGGGTCGGTCGCGCCACGTTCTACCTGCATTACGACGACCTCCCCGCGCTCGCCGTGGACGCCTGCGCGGACGTGGTGCACGCGGCGGTCGACGCCCTGCACGCCTGGCAGACCGGGCCGGGATCACGAGCCCCGGTCCGGCCCCCGGAGGCATTGGCCGCCTTCTTCGCCGGCGCGGCCGGGCACGCCCCGCTCTACCGCACCCTGCTGCTCCCGGGCGGCGCGGGCCCCCTGGGCGACCGCCTCCACCTCGAGTTGCGGGCCCGCGCCCACGCCGAACGCACGGCGGTGGGCGCCCCGCACTCGGACCTCGTCGCCTCGGCGGTGGCCGCCGCGTTCACCGGTGTCCTGGCGGACTGGCTGCACGGGCACATCCCGGCGACGCCGCCCGAGCTGGCCGACCAGGTGTGGTCACTCCTGCTGGCCCTGCACCGAGCCGTCTAGACGGCCCCGTCACCGGACTCCGTTCCGAGCCCGGACTCGCGCATGATCCGGCCCACGGTCGCGTCGAGGGAGTGCTCGGCCGGGATGACGCTCTCCATCCCGCCCGGCAGCAGGTCCAGCGGGCGGTACCACTCCCGCAGCTCCGGCTCGCCGAAGGCGTCGGCCTCGGGTTTGGTCGCGTGCCGCCGCAGGGTCTCCTCGAACGGCACGTCGAGGTAGTAGAGGCGCGTGGAGCCCCGGTGGGCCCGCGTCAGGGCGTCGAGCATGGGGCCGTAGCGGTCCGCGTAGAGGATGCCCTCGACGATGACGTGGTAGCCGTGGTCGAGGGAGTAGCGGGCCACGGAGCCGATCAGCCCGATGTTCGCCGCGCCGGGGGTGTCGCGCTCGCGCAGGATCACGCGGCGCAGATTGTCCTGCGCGACCAGGGCGATGCCGCGGCCGTGGCGGGAGCGGATCTCCTGCGCGACCGAGGACTTGCCCGACGCGGAGTTGCCGCGCAGCACGATCAGTCTGGTGTCCGGGGTGCCCGTCATCACCCGGACGACGCTACCGGCCGGGACCGGGACCCGGTAGCGGGCGAAACGCGGAAGCCCCGCCGGGCGGGCCGGCGGGGCTCGGCTCACGGCGCGGGCTCAGGGCCCGCCCCGTGAAGCGGTACTACCCGATGGGAACCACCCGCTCGGCCTGGGGGCCCTTGGGGCCTTGGGTGACGTTGTACTCGACCCGCTGGTTCTCCTCCAGCGACTTGAAGCCGGTGGTCTCGATCGCGGAGAAGTGCACGAACACGTCGGGGCCGCCGTCGTCCTGCTGGATGAAACCGAACCCCTTCTCCGAGTTGAACCACTTCACGGTGCCTGTTGCCATCTGGCTGATCCTTCTCAACGTTCCACTGCGGGCCGCTGAACGCGGCCGTTTCGATCCTGCCCAACCGTCCCGCCCGGCACACGCCCAACGCGGCCAACCGGGGGCGTGCCGCGCAATCGAACTTCTGGCCGCCATGTCCGTGAAAAGAGGGAGAGCTCCTGCGGCAGACGCCTTCGAGAGGGGACGGACATGAGCGGGTTCGCGACGTTCCGCGTGCCGGAGCACGTGACCGGCACGGCGGCGGACGAGGCACTCGGCCGGGCCATGACCGCGGCCTGGCGGCGTGACGGAATCTTCCAGATCTCGGCCGACGCCGGGCAGCGGGCGCGGACCCGGGACGCGCTGGCGGCCAGTCGGCGGTTCTTCGCCCGGCCCCTGGCCGAGAAGGCGGCATGCGTCAACGACACCTCGTACAGCGGGTACATCGCAGCCGGGGAGGAGGTCACCGCCGGCGAACGGGACGCCTCGGAGATCTTCACGATCACCCCGGACCTGCCGGCGGCCGATCGCCGGCTGCCGTGCCACGGGCCGGTGCCTTGGCCCGATGCCGCGTACCGGTCGGCCATGGAGGCCCATCTCGCCGGGGTCGGATCCCTCGGCGAACGGCTGCTGCGGCTCGTGGCGCTAGGGCTGGGGCTCGGCCCGGCAGGCATCGACCGCCTCGCCGGGCTGACCCGCGACGGCTGGCACCACATGCGGGTGCTGCGCTTCCCGGCGGCCTCACGGACCACGGAGCGCGGGATCGGGGCGCACACCGACTACGGGCTGCTCGTGATCGCCGCGCAGGACGAGGTCGGCGGGCTGTTCGTGCGTCCGCCGATCGACGGCGAGCGCAGGCCCCGGAACTGGCTGCCGGGCGAGAGCTCGGCGGGCTTCGCCCAAGACTCCCCCGGCTGGACGTACGTGACGCCCGTCCCGGACGTCCTCACCGTGTTCCCGGGGGACATCCTGCAGTTCCTGACCGGCGGCGAGCTGCTGTCGACCCCGCACAAGGTGCGCCTCGCGGACCGGGAGCGGTACACGTTGGCCTATTTCCACGAGCCCCGCTTCGGCGCCCGGATCCGCCCCTTGAGCCCGGATCCGGAGGACTCCACGGTGATCCACTACGGGGAGCACTTCACCCGCATGTTCATGCGCTGCTATCCGCGGCGGGCAACGACGCGGCGGATCGAGGCCGAGGGGCTGATGCGAGGGCTCGCCGGGGTCCGCTGACCCGGCAGCCGACGCAGTCCGCGTGGCCGGCGTGCGCGCCGGTGTCGCGGACGCGCCAGTCCCATTCGCTCTCGGGGCGGGGGCCGCTGGGCTTGCCCCACCCCGCGAGGTGCAGCAGCCAGGTGACGAGCCCGGCCACGGCGACGAGACCGAGGCCGAGCCATATCCCGGGCGTCCAGGCCAGGCACACGGCGAGACCCGCTCCGGTACAGCCCAACAGGGCGAGGGCGGTACCGGTCCAGCCGGCCACCGTGTGGCCGAGGTCGACGTGACCGTGAGCGCTCATGGTTCTCCCTGGTCGAAGGGTCGGCAGTAGGCTCGGAGCAGGATCTTTTATCTCACGAGCTAAGTAACTTAGATGCTAAGGAGTATCTGCGTGCAGGGCAAGCCCCGCCCCGCGGCCACGGCCGGGGAGGCACTTTCGCGCATGGACCAGTACGTCGCCCTCGGAGTCATCGCCCAGCAGGAGGTGGCGCAGATGCTCGGGCTGAACGTCACCGACCTGACCTGCCTGGGCCACATCCTGGGCGCCGGGAACACCCCCCTCTCCGCCGGCGACCTCGGCCGGCTCACGAACCTCACCACCGGCGCCGTCACCGGGGTGCTCAACCGCCTGGAGCGCGCCGGATACGCGCGTCGCCAGGCCGACCCGGCCGACCGGCGCCGGGTCCGGGTGGTGGCCGACGCGGCGGCGAGTGCGCGGATCTTCGCCGTGTACCAGCCCTTCTACGACCGCCTCGGCGCGCTGTTCGCCGACTACACGCCCGACGAGGTCGCCGTGATCGCCGACTGGTTCGGCCGGGCCGCGGACGAGGTCCGCGGCCACCTGGCACAGGTGCGGTCCGGCGAACTGGCCGCCGGGCCGCCGCAAGGGGTGGCCCGCGGCCCCGCTGGTACCATGGGCGGTTGACCATCTTCTTTTTCCCTATGCCTTCCCCTCCTCTTTCCCGTCGCGCATTTCTTGCTTCGAAAGGTCCTGCATGAGGAACCCGTCAGCTCATGGCCGATTCGGTGTGAAGGGCGGTGCCAGGCCCGGTGCGAAGACCGCGGCCAAGGCCCCCCGGAGCGTCGGGCCGCAGGGTGAGTTCACGATGCACGAGCCGAAGGTGCCGGGGCTGGCGCCGGTGGCCTCGTTCTCCGAGCTGGACCTGCCCGCCGAGCTGGTGACCACCATGGCCGAGCTGGAGGTCAAGGAACCGTTCCCCATCCAGGCCGCGACGCTGCCCAACGCCCTCGCCGGTCGGGACGTCCTGGGCCGCGCGCGGACCGGCTCCGGCAAGACCCTCGCCTTCGGCCTGGCCCTGCTGGCCCGCACGGCGGGGCAGCAGGCCGACCCGAAGCGCCCGCTGGCGCTGGTCCTCGTACCGACGCGCGAGCTGGCGCAGCAGGTGACCGAGGCGCTGGACCCCTACGCCAAGGCCCTGAAGCTGCGGATGGCCACGGTGGTCGGCGGGCTGTCGATCGGTCGCCAGGTCAGCGCGCTGCGCACCGGCGCCGAGGTCGTGGTGGCCACCCCGGGGCGCCTCAGCGACCTGGTCGGGCGGCGTGACGTGCACCTGGAGCGGGTGCGGATCACCGTGCTCGACGAGGCCGACCAGATGTGCGACATGGGCTTCATGCCGCAGGTCACGGAGATCCTGGACCAAGTGCACCACGCGGGGCAGCGGATGCTGTTCTCGGCGACCCTGGACCGCAATGTGGACCAGCTGGTCCGCGGCTACCTGAAGGACCCGGTCGCGCACTCGGTGGACCCGCAGGCGGGCGCGGTGACCACGATGGACCACCACGTGCTGCACATCCACGCGGCCGACAAGTACTCGGCTGCGACCGAGATCGCGGCGCGCGACAACCGGGTGCTGATGTTCCTCGACACCAAGCACGGCGTCGACCAGTTCGTGAAGCACCTGCGGGCCATGGGCGTACGGGCGGAGGGCCTGCACAGCGGCAAGTCACAGCCGCAGCGCACCCGGACCCTGGCGCAGTTCAAGACGGGGGCCGTCACCGTCCTGGTCGCCACGAACGTCGCGGCGCGCGGCATCCACATCGACGACCTCGACCTCGTGGTCAACGTGGACCCGCCCGCGGACCACAAGGACTACCTGCACCGTGGCGGCCGTACCGCGCGGGCCGGCGAGTCCGGGCGGGTCGTCACCCTCGTCACCCCCAACCAGCGCCGGGACATGGTCCGGCTGATGTCGGACGCGCGGATCCGTCCGACGATCACTCAGGTGCGGTCCGGGGAGGCGGCGCTGAGTCGGATCACCGGGGCGAAGGCACCCTCCGGGGTTCCGCTGGCCGGCGCCGCGCCGACCGACGCCAAGGGCAGGCCTTCCGGCTCGGAGCTCGGCTTCCGCGGGATGGGCACCCGGCCGGGGCGTCCGGGCAAGGGCAAGGAGTCCCGCAAGACGCTGGAAGCCCGCCAGCAGGCCGAGGCCCGCCGGGCGGCCAGGGTGCGCAAGGGCATCTGAGCCGCGTACGCGGCGTACGCCGGACCTCGCGGGGGCGCGGTCCGGCGTACGCGGCGGCGGTCAGCCGCGCCGGCGGCGGCGCCAGGCGATGATCGCGCGGGTGACGACCGGCGGCAGCAGGTCCTTGGCGAGCTTGCGCCCGCGGGCACCCGGCCTTCGGGCGGGGGCGGTGGCAGCGGGGGCCGGCGCGGGCGCGGCGTGCAGCGGCTGCGGGAGCGCCGGCGGCCGGGCCCCGGCGTCCGAGATGTGCACGAGGGACCGGCCCGCGATCATGTCCACGCCGTAGCCGAGGTCCGAACGGCCGTCCAGCCAGTCCAGGAGGGCCTTCTGGTGCGCTTCCGGGTCGCCCCAGGTCGCGTAGAGCTTCATGTCGGAGGCGCAGATGGGGTTCAGCCCGCCCGAGACCACCGCCGACCAGACCGCGGCCGCGACCCCGGGACAGTGCGCGGAGCGGTAGTCGTCGAAGACCACCACGGCGCCGGGGGTCGCCACGAGCCGTGAGGACTCGATGTCCGTGACGACGTGCTCGTAGAGGTGGGACGCGTCGATATGGACGAACCGGCAGCTCGCCGGGCGCACCTCGGCGCCGACGACGGAGGTCGGGGCCTGGATGACGGTCGGCAGTGCCTCGTGGAAGGCCAGGTAGTTCGTCTCGAACCCGCGCCGGGTGAGGGTGGGGTACGACTGGCGGTTCTCCGCGAGGTTCAGCTCGTCCACGGCGGGCGAGTCGAAGAGGTCGCAGACGGTGAACTCCTCGCCCTCCCGCAGATAGCGGCCGAGGAAGATCGCGCTCTTCCCCATGAACACGCCCAGTTCCAGAAGGTCGCCCGACAGGGCGGCGCCGCTGTTCTGGCGGGTCAGGAACCAGTCGAAGAGCACCTGGTCGGAGGCCGAGAACCAGCCTTTGACCTCACCGTATGCGGTGGGTACGGGCAGGTCCTGCTCGCCGTCGGGGGTGCTGACGGGAGCATGCGAAACGTGCGACACGAAGAGTCATCCTCCAGCGGAGTGGCATCGATTCAACGCTGATACCCGGCCGGGTTAACGGCACCCTAGACGCCGAACAGACGTGTGACGAGACTCTCGGCACATTTGCGTGGAATCAATGGCGTCGGCTCACACGGAGGTCGCGGCCGCCGTACGGCGACTCAGACGGCCGGCGGCGGCGTTGCGGACGCGGCGGGTGCGGGCGGCGGCCGCGAGCAGGGCGAGGGCCTCGGCGGAGGCCGTCGACTGGGCGGCGGTGCGCTGGCACCAGTCCGAGGCGTGGGTGAGCTCCGCGTCGGACCAGGGCTCGCCGCGGGTGATGGCCTTGAGCAGGGTCCATTCGCGCAGCCGCCGCTCGGGGAAGGCCCGGCCGGCGAGCACACCGGTCAGGGCCTGAGCCCAGGCGGAGAACCCCTCGTCGACCAGGAGCCGCGCCGCACGCCGGTCCAGGTGGGTGACCACCGCACTCTCGGCCATCACCGGGTCGGGGTCGCGCAGCACGGCGGCCACCGCCGCGGCTTCGGCGCCCGCACCGCACGCCCCGGCCAGGGCCTCCAGGTGTCGGCCGTACCGCCAGTGCTCCGGTGACGTGCCGGCGCTGCCGCCGTCCGGGCGGCTCATCGCTTGAGGCCTTCGCGAACGTGCCCGGCCCTCGCACCCTCCGGCATGCCGATGGCGGGCCGCTGCTTCTTCATCCCTCTCCCCATGGCATCCATTCCACACGACCGCCAGGGGCGGCCGGCGGTCAGGGTGCCGCTACCGGTGCGCGGTGGCCTGGGCGGGGGCCAGCATCAGGGACTCGGCGCCGATCGGGCGGTAGCCGGCGGCCTGGAAGACGCGGATGCTGCGCGCGTTGCCGGTGGCCTGCTGGGACCAGACCGGTGCGCCGGCGGGGACGAGGTGGCGGGCGGCCACGGCCAGTTCGCGGCCCAGGCCCCGGTCGCGCACGCCCTCGTCCACCTCGATCGCCGCCTCCCAGCGGCCCGCGACGCCCCGGCCGAGGACCAGCACCCCGCCGTCCGCCGCCCAGACCCGTACGTCGTCGCGCCGGCCGAGGGCCCGTCGTACGCGGGGGTGGTCGGGGTCGTCGATCTCGCGCAGGTCGAGCGGGGGTTCGCCGGGCAGCGGGTCGGCGACCGTCAGCAGGTCGATCGTGTCGGTGCTGCGGCCCGTACGGTCGAGCAGCGCGGCCAGGAACCGGGCGTTCATGGTGGCGGCGAGCGCATCGGCGTCGACCGCGGCGAGGGTGGACCGCACCCAGTCCGGGTCCTCGTCGGTGAACACCACGGAGTGTGCCGTGAAGGCGATGACGCCCGCGTCGCGCCGGTTCTCCTGCGGAACCACGGTCGTCCCGCCGTCCGGGGGCGGGAAGCGCCCCGCCGCCGCAGCGTCCAGGATCTCCGCCAGCGTCCGTCCCCTGCCGCCCATGCCGCCCGTCACGCTCCCGATGTGTGGTGGGCACACATGATCTCAGCTAAGGGAAAGGACAGTTCGGCCGGGTCCGCCGGGCCGACGGGAGAGCCGGCCACGGGACGCGCGCCGGCCCTCCCCGCCCGCGGATCAGCTACCGCCACCGGACTCCTGCCCCGGTTCGGGCAGCGGGGCCCCGGTCTCCAGCAGGGTCTTGAGGCTCGACGCGAGCATCGGCCAGGCCCGCCCGCACATGCCGATCAGCGTGCCGCCCGGCTCGAAGCCCTCGTGGAGGATGGTCAGCCGGGCGAGGGTGTCGCCGACCGGCTCGATCTCGTACGTGACCTTCGTGCGCGGCGCCTCGGCCAGTTCGGCCCGCAACTCCTCGCCGATGCCGGCCGCGGCCGCCCACTGCGCGGTGAAGGTGTGCCAGGTGTAGGAGAGCATCCGGTCCGGGACGCAGCCGAGGACCACCTGCTCGGGGTCACTGGTACGGGCCCCGCGTTCGACCCAGTCCATCGGCGAGCCCACCGCCCAGTCGGTCTCGAAGCTCAGGCCCCAGTACCGGCGGGTGAAGGCGGGCTCGGTGAGGGCCTGCCAGACCCGGGCGGGATCGGCCTGGATGTACAGGGTGTAGGTGATCGCACTGTCGCTCATGGCCCCATGCTGCGGGACCGTGGACCGCGGACGTCGGATTTCCCGATCACGGCGGTGACGGAAACCGGCCGGGGCGGGCGCCCGCTGCCCTACCAGCGGGTGCCCGATTCCGGGAGTTCCGTGGGTGGGGTGCGGGTGGGAGCGGGAAGGGCCAGGCGAGTGCGGGCCGTGTGGACCGCGGCCAGCTCCTGGGCGCCCGCCGGGCCCCAGTCGCTCAGCTCGCGCACCTGTTCCGCGGTGGCCAGCAGACGGGCGTACGCCGGGTCCGCCGCCGGGGGGAGGGAGCCGAGGCGGGCCGCCGTGCGGACGTGGGCGCCCTGGTCGCCGTACCGGTAGCCGAGCGGGGCGGCGCCCGTGGTGGGCGCGCTCGTCAGGGGCGGGAGGTGGACGGCTCCGGTGGCCCGGGCGACCAGGATCAGGACCCTGCCGTCGGGGGCGAACAGCCAGCCGGAGCGGTCCCGTACCGGCAGGTGGGCGGGGACCGGGCCCGGATGCCAGGGGCCGCGCTGCGGGATCCGGCGGGTGCGGAGCACGCCGAGCCGGTCCAGGGCGGTGGGTGCGGTCGGTCTGCCGTCCTCCAGCAGGGCGGTGCCCGAGCCGTTGACGCGGGCGCGCAGGGCGGACAGGGCCCGGCGGGCGTCGCCCGCGTCCATCAGGGCGGGCAGATCGGCGGGCTCGGCGAAGTGGATGCCGGTCACCTCCTGGGCCGGGAGGCGGACGGAGTCGATCCGCTCCGGGGTCCAGGTACCGCCGTCGTAGACGTGCAGGATCTCCCCGGGGAACCGCATCTCGGGCGGAAAGCCGGGGGTGTCGGCGGGGATCCAGTCCACGGCGAGCCCGCGCCGGTAGTCGCCCTCGACGCCGAGCTCCTCCCACATCTCGCGGGCCGCAGCCGCCGAGGGCGACTCCCCCGCGTCCACGGCTCCGCCGGGCAGCAGCCGGTCGGCCCGGTAGTCGACGCTCTGGACGAGCACCCGTCCGTCGATGTCGGTGACCAGGACCACGGCCGCGGTCCACACGGCGGCGCGTGAGGCGCCGTACGCGGCGGGGGTCATCCAGGTGCCCGGTCGCGCCTGCGCCTCATCGGTCTGCTGCGACATCTGCGACATCGGGACTCCGTTCACCGTGGGTGGGCCGCCGGCTGTGCAACAGCTCGCGCGGCCCCCTGGTTACGGCGACTCCGAGGCAGGGACCGACCGAACCCCCTTTACCCTCCCCATACCTTCCATACCTCCTTATTACCGGGTTATGCGGACCCTGGTACGGTCTTCGAGCGGACTGGCGGCGTGAAACCCACCGGTCCGACCACGTGACCGGACGGAGGACTGCTCCCGTCCGGTGAGGACGTCGCCCCGGGCACCCATGTGCGCGGGGTCGACATGGACGGAATGATCCGGGCCGAGGCTCAGCCTCGCTCGGCGTGCGGCGAGCTGCGGGATGGGGACCCCCGCTCCACGCGGCCGGCGGGGCACTCGTACGGGTGATGGGTTCGGTTCGAGCGGCGCCGGTACGGCAGGGTGGGCGGATGCAGCTGCGCCGGGCCTTGCCCCTGACCCTTGCCGCGCTCCTCATGGCCACCGGATGCGTGACCGTGCACCCCGCCGCCCCGCCGGACCCGGCACGCCTCGCGCCCGCCGCGGCCCGCACGCAATCCCCGCTCCCGGCCGCCCCCGCTCTGCCGTTGGGAACCCTGCCCGCGGCGCCCGCGCCCGAGTCCGAGTCCGCTCCGCCGGTGCCCGCACGGCTCCCGGTGTCGGCCGCCGCCCGGCCGAACCGTCCGCCGCGGGCGAAGCCGGCCAAGCCCGCGAAGCCCCCGAGGGCCGCCAAGCCGGCGAAGCCCGCACCCGTGAAGCCCCGCAAACGGAAGCCCTCCCCCGTGAAGGCCCGGCCCGCACCGCTGCGGACGTACGACATGGCCCCGCTGTGCGCCGCGGCCAAGGGCACGGTGTCCCCGGACATCGTGGCCCTGTGTCGCTAGTGCTGTGCCCTACTCCCCGTACAGTCCGACGAGTTCGGCGCCCAGGCGGGCCAGCCATTCCCGTACCTCCGGCGGGTCCAGCACCTCCACGCGGTTCCCCAGCCCCGACAGATGGGCGGCCAGCGCCCTCGGTGCCGGGCCGTCGATCCAGATCTCGGTCCAGCCGTCGGGCAGCGGGTCCCCGACGCGCAGGCGGCCGCCGGAGAGCCGGGCCAGCCGGGGCAGCACCTCGGGGTCGACCCGCGCCCGGGCGGTCACCGCGTACAGCCGGTCCTCCATGGCTCCGGCCAGTTCCCGCCAGGCCGTGGCGAGGTCGAAGTCCGGTGGCCGGTGGGCCGGTTCGCCGGTCGGTTCGACCGAAGTGACCCGGCTGAGCCGAAAGGTCCGCAGCCCTTCCTCCGTACCGGCGACCAGGTACTCGATGCCCGCCTTGGCCACGAGCCCGAGCGGGTCGACCACGCGGACCCGGGCCGGTTTGCCCACGCCCGCGTACCCGAGCCGGATCCGCTCGCCCTCCACGGCGGCCCGCTGGAGCGCCGAGCGGTGCGGGCCGGCGGCCGTGACGGGGGTGCGCGCCCAGTCCGTGCCGTCGACGGCGGTGGCCCTGCCGGCGGCCTCGGCGTCGCCGCGGAGCGGGGCGGGCAGGGCCCGGACCAGCTTGCGCAGGACGGTGCGCAGTTCGGGAGTGGCGGCGAGCGGGCCCGTGATGAGGAACAGCGCCCGGATCTCCTCGGCGGTCAGGCCCGTGAGATTGGTGCGGGCGCCGCCGACCAGGGACCAGCCGCCGCCGCGCCCGCGTTGCGAGTAGACGGGGATGCCGGCCGCGGCCAGGGACTCCAGGTCGCGGCGCGCCGTCCGCTGCGACACGTCGAGTTCCGCGGCCACTTCGGCGACCGTGACGCGCCCCCGCTCCTGGAGGAAGAGCAGGGTGGCCACCAGCCGGTCAGCCTTCATGGGGGTCGTTTCGCATGGAGAGGATTCTCCCCGGAAAAGTGGCCAGAAGGTGGCCACTTTGGCCTCCAGGATGAGGTCATGACCGAAACCGAGCAGTTCACCGCACCCCTGTCCCCCGCCGTCGACACCCGTCCGGGTCTCGCGGCTGCGATCGCCCTGGCCGGGCGTACCCTGGCCGCCGTCCGGCCGGACCAGTACGACGCCCCCACCCCCTGCGGCGAGTTCGACGTCCGGCGGCTGTCGAGCCATCTCGTGGGCGTGCTGCGGCGGATCTCGGTGATCGGGCGGGGCGAGGACCCGTTCAGCGTCTCCTCCTTCGCCGACGAGCTCGCCGACGGCGAATGGGCGGCGGCCTGGGGTCCGGCCGCCGACGAGGCGGTGAAGGTGTGGGCGGATCCGGAGCTGCCGGCCCGGGAGCTGCGCCTGCCGATGGGCGTCATGCCGGGGGCGGTCGCCGCGGCCGTCTACACCAACGAGCTGACCCTGCACACCTGGGACCTGGCCACCGCGACCGGGCAGCGGCCGGACTGGGACACCGACCTGCTGGAGCGGCTGGTCGACGTCATGATCCGGACGCTGCCGGCCGAGACCCGCGGCGGCCGGATCCCGTACGGCGAGGTGGTTCCGGTACCGGCGGACGCTCCCGCCCTCGACCGGCTGGTGGCGTGGTCGGGCCGTCGCCCCTGAGTTATTCGATGGATGGGCCGGCTCCGCATACCTACAGTGACGAGGCACCACGTCGTCGAGCAGGAGCGGATCATGCGCACCCACTATCCCCGTACGCCGCATCTGCCCTGGTCCCCCGGGGCGGCGGCGGACGACGTCCGAGCCACCGGTCTCGCGGGGCTGGCCGGGCGCGAGGTCGTGGTGACCGAGAAGCTCGACGGCGAGAACACCACGCTGTACGCGGACGGCCTCCACGCGCGCTCGCTCGACTCGGCGCACCATCCCTCGCGCGCCTGGGTCAAGGGCCTCCAGGGCCGGATCGGTGCCGGGATACCTGACGGTTGGCGGGTGTGCGGGGAGAATCTGTACGCCCGCCACTCGATCCCGTACGAGGACCTCGACAGCTGGTTCTACGGGTTCTCGGTGTGGGACGGGGAGCACTGCCTGGACTGGGACCGGACCGTACGGTTCCTGCGCGGCCTGGGCGTGCCCACTCCGCGCGTGCTGTGGCGAGGCGTCTTCGACGAGCGCGCGCTGCGCAAGCTGCGGCTGGACACCGCGCGGCAGGAGGGGTACGTCGTGCGCACGGCGGACGGCTTCGCCCGCGAGGACTTCGGGCGGTGCGTGGCCAAGTGGGTGCGCGGTGGCCACGTACAGACCGACGCGCACTGGATGTTCGCGCAGGTGGTACCGAACGGGCTGGGTCCGGCGGCTCCGCTGTGGTCGGTGCGGTCGGGGGCGGAGGCCGATGTGGCGGGGTTGTGCGAAGCCATCGGGATGAGTGGCACCGATGGCGACGAGGTCGCCGAAGTGGCCGCCCGGATCGATGCGTCGGGGCGGACCGGGGACGAGCGGCTGGCCGGTGTGCTGGCCGCCGTGCTGCGCCGTGAGCCGCGCGCCCGGATCATGGCACGGCTCGCGGCGGGACCGCTGGGGATGCCGCTCGCGCGGCGGGTGGGCGACCTGGTGGGGCTGTATCCGTACCTCCAGCGGCCGTTCCCGGACGCGGAGCGGCGGGCCGGGCTGGTCCGGATGGCCGCCGCGGCCGATCTCGGGGTGCTGCACGCTCTCGCCGGAGTCCTGGCCGATGGCCAGGAGGCACGGGAGTGCGTGGAGTGGTCCGCGCTGTGGGCCGAGGAGACCGGGCTGCTCGGCGGCCCGGATCCGCTGGAGTCCTTGCGCGCCGCACTGCGGGAGCCCTTCGCAGGACTGGACGCGGACGCGGCCGACCGCTGCTGGGCGGAGGCTCGGCGCGCGTTCGGACAGGGCAGGATCGCGGGCACGCGCCTCGGCTGGGGTCCCGGTGTCAGCTGCATCGTCGTCGAGGAGGCGGTGGCGGCGACGTGGAAGTGGCGCGAGGGAACGTTCCCCCGGCTGGTGCAGCTCAGCGGGCCTTCGGGCAGCGGGAAGAGCACCTTCGGCCGCGCCCTGCCGGGCGTGGACGCCTACGTCAGCCTTGACGATCTGCGCACCGCCCGGGGTTCCCGCGCGGACCAGCGGGCCAACGCGGAGGTGCTGGGCGAGGGCCTTGACCGGCTCGACGCGGCGCTGGCCCGCGGCGGCACCGTGGTGTGGGACGCCACCTCGCTCACCGACCAGCAGCGCGGACTGGCCGGCTCGGTCGCGCGGCGCCGGGACGCGCTGGTGACGCATGCCGTGCTGCTGGTCGACGAGAAGGAGCTGCTGCGCCGCAACTCCGTGCGCCCGCACCCGGTGCCGGGCCAGGTTCTCACCTCGCAGTCGCACCGGTTCAGCCCGCCGTATCCCGGCCAGGCGCACCGTACCTGGTACGTCGGCGCGGACGGAAAGGTCGCCGACACGGCGGGCGTCCTGGCCGCGGCGTCACACACGGAGAGCGGGGACTTCTGATGCGCACCAGCGAGGAGCTCTACCACCAGGTCCGCTGGGACCCCCGGTTCGACCCGGCGCGGTTCGTGCTCGGTCTGCTGCAGCGCGGGGCCGCGCCGAAGCGGGTCCCGCTGCCGTCCTTCGTGCCCGGCGGGGACATCCCCTGGCACCGGGTGCTGTTCGTCGAGGCGGACGGCGAGCTGGTGTGGGACCGGGCCTCCGGCACGGACCGGATCGACGTCACCCGGGCGGGCCGGGTCCGCGACCCGCGTCTGCTGCGCGCGCCGTTCTTCACCGCCCGCACCCCGCACGCGTGGGATCCGGCGGGCGGCGCCTGGCGGCCGGCCGAGGCCCGGAGCGCGGCGGACTCCCCCGCCACCGTGCGGCTGCTCACCTGGAACACCCTCTGGGACCGCTACGACTCCCCGCGCATCGCCACCGCCCGGCGCAGGCCGCTGCTGCTGGCCGAGCTGGCGGCCGCCGATGCCGATGTCATCGCCCTCCAGGAGGTGGAGCCCGAGCTGCTCGGCATGCTGCTGGCGGCGGAGTGGGTGCGCGCCGAGTACACCGTGGACACGGATCCGCGCGGCCGCGACGTCGCCGAGTGCGGGCTGCTGCTGCTGAGCCGGCTGCCGGTACGGGAGGCGGGGCTGCACATGCTGGGCCCGCACAAGGCGGTCAGCGCCGTCAGGGTGGACACAGCGGGCGGCCCTCTGGTCGTCGCCGCCACCCACCTGACCAGTGACCACACCGAGCGCGGGGACCTCCGGCGCGAGACCGAACTGGCCCGACTCGCCGAAGGGTTGGGCGGGATCGACGCCGAGGTGGCACTGCTGGGCGACTTCAACGACGGCCGCTCCGGGGCCGAGGGGCCCGCGGCCGCGCTCGGGATGCGGGACGCGTGGAACGACGTACACGGGGCAGCGGACGACACGCCGACCTTTGACCCGGTGGCCAATCCCCTCGCCGCCGTTGGCTCCCTGACCGGGCGGTCCTCCCGGCTGGACCGGATCCTGCTGGGCACCGCCGGAGCGAGGGTGACCCGGGCGGCACTGCGCGGCGACTCGCCGGATCCCGAGGGCCTGTTCGCCTCCGACCACTACGGGGTGGAGGCGACGCTGGAGTTCGGGGCCGGCGGGCCCGCACGTCTCGACGTACCCGCGACGGCGCGCACGGCAGTGGCCTGGCTACCACCGCAACTCCCGGACGCCGTCGACACATTGCGCAGGGAACACGACCCGCAGGCCGATCGGTGGCCCGCACGCGTGAACCTGCTGTTCGGCTTCGTACCGGAATCCTCCTTCACCGAGGCCCTGCCCCTGCTCGCCGAAGTGGCCGCCGGGACAAGCCCGTTCGACGCCCTCCTCCAGGGCGTGTACGAGTTCGGGCACCGCGAGGACGCCACGCTCTGGCTGGACCCGGCCGCCGCCGGTGACGCGCCGTGGCAGGATCTGCGGCGCGCCCTGACGGAGCGGTTCCCGGGCTGCCGGGGCCGCGCCGAGGGCTACACCCCGCACCTCACGCTGGGCCGCAGCCGCGATCCCCGCCGAGCCGCCGGGGAGTTCACCGCCCGGCTCGGCGGCGGGATGTCCGCGCGGGTCGGGGAGCTGGCCGTGCTCTCCCGACGCGGGGACGGACCCATGCGCGTGCGCGCCACCGTGACCCTGGGGACCGGTGAGGTGCGGTGGATGCCGGAGCCGGAGTACGAGCCCGCAACCGAGGGCGACGCCGAGCGGGTGACGGCACGCCTGCGGGCAGCCCTGGGCGACGCCCGGCTGCACGTCGCCGGATCCCGCCGCATGGGCTGCGCGCTGCCCGGGGCCGACCTGGACCTGGTGGCGGCCCTGTCGGGACCCGGCGACATGACCGAGCTCCGGGACCGCGTGGCGGCAGCACTTCCGGAGGCCCTCCGGCTGCGCGAGGTGACGGGGGCGCGGGTGCCGGGGCTGCGGTTCCGCGTCGGGGCGCTGGACGTGGACCTGGTGGCCGTCGCCACCGGCGCCGACGACCCGGCGCACGCGGTGACGCGTCGCGCCGAACTGGGCGAGGCGGCGGCCCTCGCACTGAGCGCGGTGAGCGACGCCGACACGCTACGGGACTTCGTGGGCCCGGAGCACGCGGCATTCGCCGGGCTCGCCAAGCAGGTGAAGGCATGGGCCCGGGCCCGAGGTCTGGACTCCGCGCCGTTCGGCGGTCTGCCGGGGCTGGCCTGGTCGGTGCTGGCGGCGCGCACGGTCCGGGAAGCCACCGACCGCTCCCCCGACACCCTGCTCCTGGACTTCTTCGGCACCTGGGCCGCCTGGGACTGGCGCGACCCGATCGCCCTGTCCCCCTCCACGCCCCTTTCACCCCCGGCCCCGGTCACGGTACTGACCCCGTCCCACCCTCTGCGCAGTTGCACCGCCCAGGTGGGTCCCGGCATGCGGGAGCTGCTGGTCCGGGAACTGTACGAGGCGTGGGAGCTCCTCGCCACCCACCCCTCGGCCTCCACCACCGCCCCGCCGGCACTCCACCGCAGGCACGCCGCGTGGGCGGTGGTAACCGTACGGACGGCTCCGAACGGAGACTTCGAGGAGACCCTGGGCCGCATGCGCGGCAGGCTGCGGGCGCTCCTCGCCGCCCTGGAGGAGGCCGGGGTCGCGGAGGCCCACGCCTGGCCCCGCCCGTTCGAGTCCGCCCCGGGCCTGGCCCGCTACGCGATCGGCCTCGGCTCCACTCCCCCCGACACGACGCGGCTCGCCGCTGTGACCGCACCGTGGGCACGGGGCCTGCCGGGTGTCGAGGTCACCCGAGCGTCGTGCGGCGACGTCCCGGACCTGCGCTGAGCCGACTCCGCCGGGGTCGGGTGCGCGGTGGGGCGTCCCGCAGGGCGCGGACCGCCTCCGCCGGGGACGGGCGTGCGTCGGGGCGTCCCCGCAGGACCCCGCCCGCACCGCCGGTGCTGGGTGCGAGCCGGCATGCCCCCCCAGGACCCCGCCCGCACCGCCGATGCTGGGTGCGCGCCGGCATGCCCCCGCAGGACCCCGCCCGCACCGCCGGTGCCGGGTGCGCGCCGGCATGTCCCCGCAGGACCCCGCCCGCACCGCCGATGCTGGGTGCGCGCCGGCATGCCCCCGCAGGACCCGGCCCGCACCGCCGGGGTCGGGTGTGCGTCGGGGCGTCCCCGCAGGGCGTCGAACGCAACCACCCTCGGCCCTCCGACCCCTGGAA